>CADEEU010000043.1 GCA_902826385.1 uncultured Acidobacteriota bacterium
TCCGCATTCCGAAAATTCTTCCATTCCGCAGTCCGCACTCCACGCTCCGCATTCCGAAGATTCTTCCATTCCGCAGTCCGCACTCCACGCTCCGCATTCCGAAGATTCTTCCACTCCGCATTCCGCATTCCGCAATCCGCAGTCAGAGCCCTTTCTCTCCTTCCAATTCCAAGGCCTCTACCCCGAATCCGACATCCTCGCCGACCCCAACACCCGAGCCCGCACCGCCCTCATCCCCCAACAAGCCCTCCAAACCGCCCGCAACCGCGAACTAATCGACTTCCTAACCTCCCCCCAATACGCCCGCTACCTTAACTGTCAGAACCGGGAGCCGTAGCGACTGGGTGCTTCTCTCCCAACTCCCCAACCTTAGAGGCGTCGAACAGTCTACCGGACTGTTCGACGCCTTCGAGGTTGGGGAGTTACTTTGTGGCCGTGTTTTATCTCACCCTTTATCGATAGTACGTGAGAGTGCGGGATTCCGCGTTAACAAGAGTGTATGTCTTAGCCGGAATTTTATATTGCGGGAGTGGTTCGGTTTCGATATAACTCGTGACCTTCCGTTCAATCCAATTGCCCTCGGAATCGAACCTAAATTCGGTGTAGGTTATTCGTTCCTTACTGTCGGTGCCTGCACCCTTTATATCTCGTGTTTTCATAACCTCGACAACATTCCCGTTGGCATCATACGTAAAAGAATAAGTCATTCTAGCGACAGTATCTTCTTCGGTTTCCTTAACGAGAATTCCGGCTTTGTTATAATCGAAGGTGCGTTTTCTGAAAAGCTTTCCGTCATTGCCATACTGACGCTCCGCGATTACCCTTCCGCTACTGTTGATTTCGTAAATGTACTTGAAATCGAATCTCTTGTCCGGTTCCGTTAGTTTTTCATTTGGTTCGATCGGTTCCTCTTTTTCTACTGAACCCCAACGCCCCGTAACATGCGGCGGGTTTTTCTCAGGAGCTTTTAATTCAACCGACTTAAAGGTCTTATATCCGTCGACCTTCGAATAAACGTATTTTCTATTTGAGCCTCCTTCATGAATCTTTTCGATAAGTTCGCCTTCTTTGTTATAAAGCGACGTCGTCTGGTACTTCGTCTTGTCGCTCAACACCCAATCCGCATAACCGCTTATCGCCTTCGAGGTACTGACAATCGATTTCACTTGTCCCTTAAGCCGCTCCAATTTCGCATCAGACACGGTTGCCTGGCCAACCATCGCGTACGAAAAAGAAAAAAGTATTGATGTGAAGAGCAAAGTTCGTTTCATGATTTTGGTTATCTTGAAATATCGAAATGAAGCAAATTTAATAAAAATATTATCACGGCAGGCAAATTAGACTACGCAAAAATCTCGCCCTTCTCACTCAAGTCTTTTGCACCAAATTACAGCCCCCAACTTTGAAGGCGTCGAACAAGTCCGAAAGACTGTTCGACGCCTTCAAGGTTGGGGAGGGCGTTTTGACTCGAAAACGTAAAACACCTCGCCCGCGTCGTCCCGTTCGATCTCGAAACCCTGAAACAGCGATACACCGACGAACTTCGCAAACCGTAAGGAGTGCTGAGGCCGTAATGATCTTATCTTTTGTTAATATCTCGATCGTCTCGCCGAGATTTTGAAGATAGACGCCGGTGGCGACGATGAGTCTGTCGTGGATTTCCGGGATGATGGTTAGTGATGCACTTTCTTCAAGAATTCCCGATGTTAAAGGAAATATATTGATCCTGTTATCGGCATGAACATCGTCAAGCAGGTCGCGCACGCTTGTGAGTAAGCAGCGCCCCTTCTCGACAATGAACATTGCTTCAGCTAGTGCCACCGCGGGGAGAATAAGTTCGCTGTTCGGATTGGATGTAACGGCTTTTGCGGAGGCTCCTAATAGACTATTGCCTTCAAAGTGCCAGATCAGGGCGTGAGTGTCGACAATATATTTAGTTGCCATTCAGTTCTTCGTCGGACGGATGCCATTCGGCAATTTTGAAATCTTCTTCCGTTGACATTCGTCGGCCTGAATTAGCGTATTTGCCGAACTCGATCATCCGTGACTTTTGCGGTTTGTCCGAAAGCATATCGGCAAGAAATTTGATGAGTTCAATCTTTTGCTCGGGCGGCAGGTCTTTAACTTGGTCTTTGATAGCTGAGATCGTCGTTGGCTGCATAAAAATATCCCGCTACGATAATATCACAAAGGCTCCGGCGAACCGGAGCCTTTGTAATATTCCACCCGCTACCGCAGGTGGTACTGACTGCTGTGGCTGACTACTCAGCCACAGCCATTGACTTGTCTTTTTTCTCGCGTTTGATGCCGCCGATTTGGATTAGGGGTTCGGCTTTGATTTGGGCTTTTTCTAATACCATTTGGTTGTAAAGCTTGCGCATCATTTGCATTTCTTCGGCGGCGGTTTTGGGGCCTTCCAGTGCGGGTTTTGTTTATCTCAGCGATCTAGTTCAAGGACGGTCGCAGAGCGGGGTTTTATGTTGGTAATGGCTTCTAGGACCTTCGGTCCGAACGGGGCCAGGTCTTGATAGCGGTTGCTGACGGAGCGAATTACGATCACCGCGATATCGTAGCTTGGAAGGTTTTGCTGAAACGACAGGTTGCGGTCGACGGTAACGAATACGTCAAACGCAGCCTCGGCGAGTTTCATGAGGGAGCCGTTCTTTATTCCGGCCCAACCCATTTGGGGGACCGTCCGAACTTCGTGTTCTGAAAACTCGACGGCGAATCGTCGGTCGATGCATTCGTCCAGGAGAATCTTCACGCGGCAAGCTTCTCCATTTCGACCTCGGCCTGCTTGAGATATTCGATCACTTGTTCGCGGCTGACGGTTGGAAAGCCCTCGATAAAATCGTCAATGGAGTCGCCCGCCGTCAGGAAATCGATCAGCGTCTGTACCGGCACGCGCGTACCGGCGAATACCGGCGTTCCGCCCATTATGTCGTTTGAGATGGATACCACTTGCGTTTTCATGCTTCTTATTTTACGCCAAGTTCATAGGACTTAGGAATTAAAAAAGCCTCGCCGTTTCTGACGAGGCTTTGTAAAACCCACCCGCTACAGCAGGCGGTACTGACTATCGTCGCTGACTACTCAGCCACGGCCATTGACTTGTCTTTTTTCTCGCGTTTGATGCCGCCGATTTGGATTAAAGGTTCGGCTTTGATTTGGGCTTTTTCTAATACCATTTGGTTGTAAAGCTTGCGCATCATTTGCATTTCTTCGGCGGCGGTTTTGGGGCCTTCCATTTCGGGTTTGTTGGGTCTCGTTAAATCGACCTGGTTAAGGTTAAGGTTGTGCGATTTGTCGCCGAGCTCGACCTCTTTACCGCGGGCGAAGACCTCGTGGCGGCCGTGGTCTTTGTACCATTGGGCGACGGTCGCGTTCTGGTGCATGTGCTCGATGATGTTACGCCAGCCGATGCCGGTGTTGTAGGCACAGAACGAAATTTCACCCTCTTGGGTGCCGTAAGGGATGATGCACATCTCGGTGCGGCGGAAGTCGTAGTTGAAGAGGTCCTGGAACCACATTCCGGCGATAAACAGGAAGTTCCACGGGTCCTGACGGCGTTTTTCGATATCCTCGGCCGTGCGATCGCCGCCGACCTTGCCGTAATCCTTGCCCGACAGTCCAAATGACTTGTCGAACTTCTTGAGGATACCGCCAAGGGTCAAGCTATTCGGAGCACCATAAGGGTTGTAGTTCTTGAGCAACGCCAATCCCATCATGATGTTCGAGAACCATTTGCCGCGGTTGGTGTCGGTGATGTGCTGCATGTCCGCCACTAGGCCCTGAATGTTCAGGAACTGTGGGACCGGAGCCATCTCTTTCGTTTCCTTGTTGACCATGACGGCCGTACCGACGCCGCAGTTCGGGTGGCAGCCGCACGAAACCTGTCCCCAATCGGATTCGGGGCCGTGGACAACGTCGGCGAAATCGGCGAACGCTCCCATGAGGGAGAGCGGGAACCAGTCGCGCGTCGGTTCAGTAATGCCGACCTGGCCTTTGACGTCGTGGGCAAGGTGAGCAAGCGTGTAACGCTGCTGCAGGCGACGCTGTTCGGTGATCAGCTCGTCACGTCCCGTAAACGAGACGGGCTGGAACGCGATGAATGAGATCTTCTTCGGATTCTCAAGCGCGAAACGGATGATCGTGCCGACCTGATCATTATTCACGCCGTTTACCAGCGTGGTCACAAGAATGATGTCAACGCCGGCTTCGTGCAGGTTGTTGATTGCTCTCAATTTGACATCGAAGAGGTTGCCGATCTGCCGATGCGAGTTTGCATCGTTGCCGATGCCGTCGAACTGGAGATAGACGAAACGAAGTCCAGCTTCGGCTGCTTCGCGGCAGAACTCTTTCGATTTTGCGAACTCGATCCCGTTCGTCGCGGCCTGCACCGAGTTGTATCCAACTTTACGTGCATAGCGAACAGCGTCGAGGAAATAAGGCGAAAGCGTAGGCTCGCCGCCCGAATACTGCACCGACATCTGACGCCGCGGCTTGATCTGGATGGCGTTGTCGAGAATCTCGCTGACGTCCTCCATGCTTAGCTCATGGACGAACCCGACCTGGTTCGCGTCCATGAAGCACGGGTCGCACATCATGTTGCAGCGGTTCGTCAGATCGACCGTCAGCACCGCGCCGCGGCCGTACTTGATGGTGCTGCTTCCATGATTGTGCAGCTTCTCATCGTTGTGAGCCTGCTGATCGCGTCCCGGAAAAAGGCCTTCGATGTGCGTCAGGAACTCGCTGTCGATCGCCATCATGTCTTCGAAATGCCCGTGCGTCGGGCAATCCTTGATCATCCACACCTGACCATCACGCTCAACGATCTGCGCCTTGATCTCGCCGACCTTTTCATTGATCAGCGTCGCCACCTCACGATCGCCATTGATGATCGACTCGCGAGCCTCGATCACACAATTCGGACAAAGTGAGTCAGTTTGGCGCGGAAAACCCAGCGTCGGCTTCGTCTTCTGCCAGGATTTAAGGATCGGCTTGTCCGACCACTTTGGTATAAAAGACGGATTTGGCTTGAACTGGTTAACCGACTTAATAGCCTTAAAGGCTCCCGATGCAATGTAAGTAAGCCCTTTCTCAAAGTGCTTCACTGGTCTCATATAAATTTCTCCACTCGTAACTTAAACAACGCGCAAAAAATATTAAATAACTGCAAAATGTTTGGACTCAGTTTTCCTAGCGGTATTTTGAGGAGTCGCGCGCACGCGAATTCGAAGCAATCATTATGCCAGTGCCCTCTTAGGTGCCCAACTCATCCGCTTAACCTTTTTAATTCTGATAGTTAGCGGCGGATGTGCAGAAGTGTCGGCCGTCAAAGATAATGAGTCAAAACAACACATCTTCGTTAGCGGGATCGAAAATGACACAGAGTGTGAACGTCGTAATTCTCGGGGATATTCGATTCCTTGAGGCGAGCTTATTCAGTAGCTTAAATTTCTTTCCTCGCCACTTGGCGTAAAACTAACCTCCTCGACGACGCTTCTGAACAATCGCATCGGTTTTTTAGGAGCAAAATCAAAATCGTTCACTAAACGTTCACATTTAAGCGCACTACTTAAGCCTTACATTAGATACATTGTCATAATTGTTGCAGATAAGATGCTTAGCTAGCCATAAATATTACTTTACACATGCATAATTGTATGATACCTTTTCCCAACCTCAAGGGAAGTCGGCAAGATTTAGCATTTCATATCGGGTTTCTCAGATACTAAGTTTTCGTGTTCACGGGGTTCGGGCGGGTCAAATAGCGATCTCAGCACTGGACCGATAATTAAGACTATGTCGATTCGCTTTGGTACGTCCGGATGGCGAGCGACCATCGCAGAGCAATTCACATTTGCGAACGTCGAGTTGGTAACAAATTCGATTTGCAGTTCTTTGACAGAAAGTGGAGATGCCAATCAGCAGACTATAGTAGTAGGCAACGATACGCGTTTTATGGGTGAGCGGTTTGCGGAAGTAGCAGCAAATATCGCTTCCGGGCACGGATTCAAAGTTCTACTTTGCAAAACGCCTATTCCCACGCCCACGCTGTCGCACGCGATAAGATCGAACAAAGCCAGCGGCGGGATAAACTTTACGGCCTCGCATAATCCGCCGGAGTATCAGGGAATAAAATTCTCGACGTCCGACGGCGCCCCTGCCTTGCCTGAAATCACCAAGAAGATCGAAGCCTTGATTACGCAGGGTCCAAAAAAAGGTGATTCGACGAATGGTGAGATTTTAGATTTCGATCCGCGACCTGTGTATCTGGATGATCTTAAGACCAAGATAAAGTTTGAACAGATCGCGGCTGCGGGGGGACGTTATGCTTATGACCCTCTTTGGGGAACGGGCCGCGGCTATCTTGACAAAATACTTCTTGATCACGGCTTAGAGATCGAGACACTGCATGATTGGCGAGACGTCATGTTTGGCGGTCGATCGCCTGAACCCGGTGAGGCTCAACTCGCTGAGCTTAAGCAGAAAGTGATCAGCGAAAAACTCACGCTTGGCCTTTCAACGGATGGCGACGGCGACCGATTCGGAGTGATCGACAGCAACGGCGAGATAATCTCGCCGAATCAACTGGTTGCGTTGTTAACCGATTATTTGGCAGAAAGCCGCGGATGGACGAACGGTGTAGCCCGCAGCGTGGCAACCTCTCACTTGGTCGACAGGGTCGCAAAAGACAGGGGCATCAGGCTTTACGAAACGCCGGTTGGCTTTAAGTTTATCGGCGAATTGATAAACAAAGACGAGATCATTCTCGGCGGCGAAGAGTCGGCGGGACTTTCGATAAGAGGCCATTATCCGGAGAAGGACGGGATCCTCGCGTGTCTTCTAGCTGCCGAAGCCGTGGCTGTGAGAAAAGCAAGTTTGACCGAACAGCTAAACGAGCTCTACGGCCGCATCGGAAAACTTGAATCGGGACGAATCGGAGTCAAGCTGACCGACGACGTTGCCGCCAAATTAAGCGAACGGCTCGCCCTTGAGCCGACAGAGATCGCCGGCCGCAAGGTCGAATCGATCAATCGAATGGACGGTGTAAAGTTCATGTTTGCCGATGGTACTTGGATGCTGATGCGACCCTCGGGAACCGAGCCGATGGTCAGAATCTATGCCGAAAGTGAGGATAAATCAGATTTGGACCAGCTTTTGGAAAACGGCCGAAAGTATTTATTGGAGCAGTAATCGACGAGAGAGGTTTCATGGTCGAAGTTGTAAGTAAAAATAAGAAATCACAGTGGTTGGGCATCGCCATCGCCGGCTCCCTGACCTTGATGCTCTGCCTGACTATCAACTACAGCGCATTCTCGGATCTTAGTAAAGAGTCGTCAGAGAACAAGGACTTGGAGCAGAGAATCCAAGGAGTTACGACAGAGAATCTTGCTTTGCAGGAGCAGATACATTTTTTGAAAAACGACCCCGCAACGGTCGAGCGTGAGGTCAAAAAATTTGGTCTCCGACGCCCGAAAGAAAAAGTTTCCGTGCCGACAAACAAATAAGCGGAGAAATTTGTTTGTCAGCACATTTCCGTCCTAAACAATCCGCCTTTTGCCTATCAACTCCGCGTTTCCTTCAGGACAACCCTTCCGAAATTTAACTGCGGCTTGCGTATCCAGAACGTAAGCCGCTCCACTCTTTTAAACCAAGAATATTCTCGATCGCGGCCTGAAGTTGCGGTGTTATAATGTCGAACAAGTCTCGATACAAAGGATGCCGGCGGGATAGTGTGTTATGGCGATGAGATATTTTCTGCTTATTTTTTCATTACTTCTTTTTACCGCAATCAATGTATTCGCTCAGATTGAGTCATCGACAGCTCCGGTCAAGTGGGAGCGGTACCGAGCGCGAAACCAAAAAGTTTCGCTGATATTTCCGAAACTGCCGACGGTAGTCGATGCAAGCAATCCGTGCGCCGAGCTGGAGAAACGGTCTTACTATACCTATGCTGACAATACGGTCTACGAACTGGTCATCGTCGCAAAAAGTGAATCCAAACCTCCGGATTGGTGCGTCGAAAAGCAGAGATTTGGTAAGGAAACATTCTCCAGCCGACTCAACGAACTGCGGAATGAAAAAGCGGGGAACCTTGAAAGCACGCTCACCAAATTCGGCCTAGAAGTGCTCAAATTCGAACATGCAGCGACTTCGAGATGGGTTGTATCCGACCTGACACGTGATCGTTGGATAGAACTTGCCATTCACGGACGTGAGAATAGAAAAGCGAATGAGGACCGGTTTCTGGATTCAATGGATCCGACCGGTTCCGATGGGATAGATATCGGCGATGGAGCAAAGACGACGTTAGGTGACCCACCCGCTGCTGCAACGACAACGCCCGAACAAAAAGTCACGATCGCTGAGGTATCATCCGATCAGAAGGCTGAAGTATTGACGGATAGTTTGCGGATCGTCTCTAACCCTCGGGCCAGATATACCGAAGCTGCTCGACGTGCGAATGTAGCCGGGTCGGTACTTCTCAAAGTTACATTGCTCAAAGATGGCTCCGTTGGAAATGTAACTCCAGTTAGGGGGCTGACGCACGGACTTACCGAACAGGCAATATCCGCGTCAAGACGTATAGTATTTCTGCCAAAACGCGTAAATGGCAGTCCAGTTTCCGTAGTGAAAACGTTTGAATATTCATTTTCCATCTACTAGAACTCAAGTATCAATGCGAACTTTCATCGGTGTCGTTGTTTTATTAGCTTCCTTTTTTCTGTCCGGTTGCGTGAAGAAGGCGGACGGCGGTCCGACGACGGAAACTGCACCGGCCGCTTCCGACGGAGCACGGGCGAATACGCGCAGCATTGACGATAGCTCGCAAAAGAATTCCGAGCTTACGTCTGTCGATCCAACAAATACCGAGCCGCGAACTATTCGGGAGTTCTTCATGCTTCTTCCCGAAAAGTACTTCGTGCTTGAGGGCTGTGATCGCGAGAAAGACAAGGAATGTAAAAAAGCAAAGCTCGAATATCTCAAAACGTTCACCGAGATCGAAGACACAGCGAACGGTTATCTGAAGGGCGGCTGTGATGGTGGGCAGAGCTGTATCGAGATGACGATTTTCAGAAAACCCGACTCAACATATCTGGTTGCGATATCGACCGAGGGCGAAATGATAATCGAGCAATATTTTCTCGACTACGCCGGCGGCGGCTGGACCGATGTCGCTGCGGCGGTCATTCCGCAGTTCAGCAAGAAAAATTTCTACGAGTTGCCGCGACAGGGAACCACGGTTAAGGTCTTTGCTAAAAAGATCATTGAGCAAGGCGACAATTATGAAATAGCCGAGAAAGGCGCAAAGCTTTACGATCTTACGTGGAAGGACGGGAAATTCACGATCAAGAAATAACGTCGCCGATGTCTGACTACAAACTGTTCTACTCGCCTTATTACTACGCCGACATTGGCGAAGGACACGTATTTCCGATAAAAAAATTCGAGCTTGTTCGCGACAGATTGCTTGCGGACGGAACTGTTGACGCGGCTGAGATAATTGAGCCGCCAAAAGCGGAAATCGACGATCTGCTGCTGGTTCATACCGAGGATTACATAACTCGGTTGATCGAAGGCAATCTGACGGCGAAAGAAATTCGCAAGCTCGGGCTGCCGTGGTCGCAGTCGTTGGTCCGCCGTTCGCTGCACGCGATATCGGGCACGATCAATGCTGCTCGTCATGCACTGGTGGAAGGAGTTTCTTCAAATCTGGCGGGCGGAACACATCACGCTTATCCCGACCGTGGTGAAGGATTTTGCGTGCTTAACGACGTTGCGGTTGCTATACGAATTTTACAGCGAGACGGTTTGGCTGAACGATTCCTGATCGTCGATTGCGACGTTCACCAAGGTAACGGCACGGCATTTATCTTTGCCGATTCGCCCGAGGTTTTCACTTTTTCTATGCACGGGGCTAAAAACTATCCGCTTTTCAAAGAGCGATCGACGCTTGATATCGAGCTTGCCGACGGAACGTCCGATCACGAGTTTTTGGAAACTCTCGGCGAAGCTCTGTCGCGTGTCATAACCCATAATCCGGAAGTTATATTTTATCTCGCCGGTGCCGATCCTTATTCAAACGACAAACTCGGGCGGTTGGGTTTGACCATCGACGGCTTGAAACGTCGTGACGAACTGGTGCTTGATTTTGCCAAAACGCATGGCGTGCCGATAGTGACGACGCTTAGCGGTGGATATGCAGCAGATATTTCCGATACGGTGGAGATCCATTGCAACACCATCAGGGCCGTCAAGTCTGTGTATTTTTCTCGTGCATCGGGCCGGTCAGCCAATTGAATTTTTCACCGCAAGCGCTCGCAAACCATCCAAAATTAGATTTTCATCAACAACGTCGATCAAGGAACTTTCCTCTGCGACTAACCTGGAAAAGCCTCCGGTTGCGACAACTTTGGGTCTTTCATTCAGCGTCTCAAAGATCCGTTCGATAATGCCTTCGACCATTCCGATATAGCCGTAGAAAACTCCGGACTTGATCGATTCTTCGGTCGTGCTGCCGATCACGCTGTCCGGTTTTTCGATAACTACTAACGGCAGCTTAGAAGTCTTGAGATGAAGGGCTTCAGCGAGAGTTTTCATCCCAGGAGCAATCGTTCCGCCCAGATACTCCGATTCAGAGCTAACGACGTCTATCGTCGTCGCCGTGCCGAAGCTGCAAACGATTAAGGGGCAGCCGTGTTTCGCCCGCGCCGCCGCGGCGTTCACAAGCCGGTCAGTACCGACGGCGGTTATCGGTTCGTATCTGATCTTTAATCCGAAATCGAAAGTGTGATCCACGAACTTCGGCGTTACGTGCAGCAACTCTTTACAAGACCTCGAAAGCGGTTCGTTCATTTCCGGTACGACCGACGAGACGATAGCTGCATCGATTTGAAAGAAGCGTTCGTTGATTTGGCGAAGGCGGCCTATAGGAAGCTCTTCCATCGCGTAATCGCGGGCGGTTGGAATGACAAATTTATCGACTAGGGATTCCGATTCAAAAACGCCGAATTTAGTGGAGGAGTTGCCGATGTCTATCGCAAGCAGCATCTAGCCCTGGAGCGGAAGGCCGTCGTAAACTATGTTCCAGCCGTTTCGTCTGCTGGTTTTGAGGCTTTTGGTAAACCATTCGAGTGCGGCGGTCGGGTCGTCGTAAAGCTGGACGGCGGGATGATTTTCACGCGGGTCGACACGGCAGATAGCCGCACCGGCAGTTGCGCTCTTTATGCAAAGCAGGGCGACCATATTGTTCTTTTGCAGAACCGCTGTGCGAACGAGGACATCCTCGATATCCACGTCAAAATCCTCGAACTCCGAGAGGTCGTCCGTGAAATCCTGGTCGAATTCAAAATCTGTATCGTAATCGTATTCGCTGTTCATAAATCGCAACCCGCAGATACAAGTTACAATGGCGGGAAGAAAAGTTCAATTCGCGCCGGCCTCGGTAGCGCGAAGGCGTTCTACATCGCCTGCCTGAATCACGATGATCGAGCCGTCGTTTTTTCGCAGCCGCAAAGCACCATTTGATTCAAGTCCGTCGGTCATCCCGAAAACAGTTTCGTTCTCCAGCACGACCCGCACCGGTTTTCCGACGAAATACCTTGAGCGCGTGCGCCACTCATCGATGATCTGCTCCGGGCCGCCTTCCGCCTTTAGAATGTCATAGAAATAAGAAAGATATTTGGTAAGGTTCTCCGCCAATTGATCGGCCGAAAAGTTCGCGGTGGTTAGTTTCTCCGCTATCGATGTAGCCGAGTCTGCCAGCTCTGCCGGGAAATTGGATGACTTTAGATTTATCCCGATGCCGACCACGACTGCGAGGCCGTTAGCTGTTTCGGTGGTCTCGGCCAAAATGCCGCTGATCTTTTTTTCATCGACGAGGATGTCGTTGACCCATTTGATATCGGGTTTCAATCCCAACTCCTGAAGCGTGTCGTGCACGGCCATGCCGGCCATCAGCGTTATCAACGGCAGAGAGCGAGTGTCGAGTTTTGGCCGCAGGACGATGCTGAAATAAAGGCCGGAGTCCTTCTCGCTGACCCACGATCTGCCGTGGCGTCCGCGTCCGGCAGTTTGTTCGCGGGCGACGATGCAGAGACCCTCGTCAGCTCCCTGCCGAGCCTGTTTTAGGGCCTCGGTATTTGTGGAATCGATGGTGTCGAAAGTTAGAACGGTAATGTTCATCTTGTCGGAACCGTTTGCGTCAGCGGCGGTTTTAACTTGCTATCGAGCGACTTTTCAAAAAACTATCGAAAACTAATCTTCCGCCACCCGCTACCGCAGGTGGTTCTGACTGGGCTGCCAGAGCGAGTTGGTGTAAAAATTCTCCTCATCGAAAAATTCGGTTTCGATCTCGAATCCACTGTCGGCGGCGAGTTCTTCGATCATTGACCGAGTATATTTTTGCGAGATCTCCATAAAGATCGCTTCCCATTGTTCAAAGTCGAAGCTGCGGTTTAAGCCCGCGATATGAACCGTTTGCTTTTCGCGGCTGATCAGAAACGAGCGGGCGGCGCATTCCAACGGGCGATATTGGGCGTAGTGCGAAAACTTTGAGAGATCGAAATCGCCGCCAAGCTCGCGGTTGATCCGCTCGAGCAGGTTCAGGTTGAATGCGGCGGTCACGCCTTGAGCGTCGTCATACGCCGCGACGATCACACGCGGATCTTTCTGCATATCGAAGCCGATAAAAAGCCGGTCCTCTCGGTTCATCACTGCCCGAAGCTGGCGGAAAAAATCCAGAGCTTTCTGCTGCAGAAAATTACCGATGTTCGAGCCGAGAAACATCAGCACCTTTCTCCGTTTGCTGCTTCCGTTCTTCAATGAACCAAGCACCTTAAAGTAATCGCCCGTGTGCGGAGCGATCTTCAGGGCCGGGAATTTTTCTCGAAATCTTGCCGACAATATTTCGTTGGCTTCTTGTGAAATATCAATCGGCGAGTAAGTAAAATCGACGCCCTCGGCCAGAAGATGTTCGATCAGGATCGCGGTTTTGGTGCCGTCACCCGCTCCCAGCTCGATAACGTCCAAACCTTCAGCATCTTCAGTAAACGCGGAGCAGATCGCGTCTTTCTGTTCGCTGAAAAGCTTGAATTCGGCCCGCGTTAGGTAATACTCGGGCAGCTTCATTATTTCCTGAAATAGCCGCGAACCCTCATCGTCGTAAAAATATTTTGACGAAAGCTGCTTTGGTGTCGAAGACAGGCCGCGAAGCACGTCTTCGGCAAAGGTCGTTAGTTCAGGTGATGTCGATGCTTCCATACAATCTTTTAACGGGATGGACAGGATATCCAGGATACGGATGTTTGCCCAGAAACGATCTTTCTTTCCATAGCGTAAATCCGACACGAATCTAAAAGAGGCATCGGCCGATGAAGAATTCTAATCCTTGCCATCCTGTTTAAAGCTCCTATCTCGCCAACCGTATTCCCGTGAACTGCCATCGCAGATGCGGATGGAAAAAATTCCTGTACGTTGCCCGGCTGTGACCTTCGGGTGTGGCGAGCGACGCACCGCGCAGGACCATTTGGTTGATCATGAATTTGCCGTTGTATTCACCGACGGCTCCATTGGGTTTCGCGAATCCGGGATACGGAAGATACGCCGAGTTGGTCCATTCCCAACGCAGGCCCCAGTCGAATTTTGCGTTTGCTGTTTCCCATTCGAATTCAGTCGGCAGCCGCATGCCGCGCCATTCGGCGAACGCGGCGGCCTCGTAATACGAAATGTGACATACCGGTGCATCGAAGTTCAGCTTTCTCAAACCACCCAACGTGTACTGGTGCCATTCACCGTCGATCTTGTGCCAGTGAAGCGGCGATTCGACGGCGTTCTGTTTGACCCAATCCCAGCCTTCCGAATGCCACAGGCGATGATCGTGATAGCTGTGGTCGTTCATGAATTCCAGAAAATCGAAATTCGTCACAAGCTTTGTCGCGATCTCGAAATTGCCGAGATAAACCTTATGCCTGGCCAGTTCGTTGTCGAAACAAAACCCGTCACCCGTGTGGCCGATCTCGTACAATCCTTCGTCCACCTTCGCGAATCCGGGCGAGCAAGTTTCGACAGTTTCTTCCGGATGATAATTTGCACGATAAGCAGGAAACAGCGGATTCAGGCCAAACGTGTATTTCAGATCGGTCAGGAAAAGTTCCTGGTGCTGCTGTTCATGGTTGAGGCCAAGAACGACCAGGTCAGCCAAGGCAGAACCACCTGCGTTAGCGGGCGGCAGAGCGTCCGACAAAAGGTCAACGCCCGCATTTGTCGAGTCTCGACCACCCGCTAACGCAGGTGGTTCCGCCATTAACGCGACCATCCGCTCGTCCACGTATTTGCGATACTCGAAAACACGCTCAACAGTTGGCCGGCTCAGCGATCTGTGATCGCGGGGCGTGCGGTCGCCGATGCTGTTGTAGTAGCTGTTGAAAAGAAAGCCGAAATCGGCGTCGAAAACTTTGTAGTCGGGGATTAGACACTTAAGGATCATCTCCTCAAAGAACCACGTCGTATGAGCGATGTTCCACTTCGGCGGCGAGACATCGACGACCGGCTGCGGGATATAATCTTCGACCTCCAGCGGCTCGCAAAGCCGTTGGGTGTGAGCCCGGACGCGTGAATAAAATGCCGACAGCGATTCGGGTTTGCTATCAATGGATCTTACTGGCTGCATACACTAATTAGAACAAATCAAAGCGAAAAGACAAAAATTTTCTCCGGGCCGCGGGTTTTGCGCCAGCCGCGTGTGATGGCGCAAGTGGCGCAAGGCGGCGCAAGAATGGGCTTTTTCGCGATTTTTGTTCCGTTCCGCGTGTGATGGAACAAGTGGAACAGAGCGGAACAAAAATGGGCGTTTTTGCCCTTTGCCTCATCGTCCCAGCCTTTCACTCGCGTATCCGGCCGCGCGGATTTCGCCAAATACACTTTGTTTTGCAACAATTACGACTTTGCGATCCAGGCCGACTGACGCGTTTTAAGCCTACAAGCATGCCGCTCCTAACGGAGCTTAGATTCAAAGATCGTCGGTGAAAGAACAGACTTCACCTGCCGTTAAGATGTTAACAACTGTTGCGTGAGTGGTCAAGAGTAATATGTATGAAACACGCTGAAACTTGAATTCAGATAATAAGTGCAACTTTGAAAAATCGCAGGGAAAGGGCAAGTTG
>CADEEU010000044.1:0-2552 GCA_902826385.1 uncultured Acidobacteriota bacterium
GAGCCCGCTCGTAGGCCTTCTTTTCGTTTTCGCTTTCCGAGCCGGAAAGATCGGGAACCGATTTGCCGACGGGAACGGACATGCCGGGCGATGTTCCCCATGTAACGAAGGGCTCAATTTCGGCCGCGGCAAACTCGACCGCTTTATCGAACGCCGCTCGGTCGTCCGAGCGAAGATTCGACCAGGTTTCGGCGGCCTCTTCCCATCTTTCGCTCTTGGTCGCAAATCGGCGCCCTTTCAAGTAATCGAAGGTCGTGTGGTCGGGCGCGACCAAGCCCGCCTTCGCACCGGCCTCGATGCTCATATTGCACACGGTCATGCGGCCTTCCATCGAAAGACCGCGGATGGCCGAACCGGCGTATTCGATAACGTGCCCGTTGCCGCTATCGGTTCCGATGCGATTTATCACGGCCAGGATCAAATCCTTTGCGGTCACGCCCAACTGCAGATGGCCCTCTACCCTTATAAGCAGATTCTTCGATTTCGTTTGTGGCAGTGTCTGGGTGGCGAAAACATGTTCGACCTCGCTCGTGCCAATGCCGAAGGCAAGCGCACCGAAAGCTCCGTGTGTCGATGTGTGCGAATCGCCGCACACGATGGTCATGCCCGGCTGAGTCAATCCTTGTTCCGGGCCGAAGACGTGAATAATGCCTTGCTCGATCGAATCAAGGTCGTAAAGCGGAACGCCAAAGTTGCGGCAGTTGTCACGAAGTGTTTCGACCTGTTGGGCCGCGATCGGATCTTTGAACGGCAGGTTGCGATTTAAAGTTGGAATCGCGTGATCGACAGTCGCGAAAGTTAGGTCGGGGCGACGGAGTTTTCTTTTAGTTAAACGCAAACCTTCGAACGCCTGCGGGGAGGTGACTTCGTGAATCAAGTGCAGGTCGATGTAAAGCAGCGAGGGCTTGCCGGCTTCTTCATGAACGACGTGCGAATCCCATATTTTGTCGTAAAGCGTTTTCATCTTTTTGAGGTCACCCGCACCGATTCCTCATCTTATGCAGTCGTGAAAAAAAACAGAACCACGGAATAGATGAAGAAGAGGACCAAGATGAACGAGCGGATGCCATTTGCCCGCAGATCTACACGGCGTGGCTCGTCGTCCTTTTAACGCTCCCTGCCGCGCGTTCGGCGACGAGGCTTCCCATCTCTTCGGTCGAGACGGTCTGAGAATAATTTTCCGGTGCGATGTCGGCTGTGCGGTAACCTTCTTCAAGCACTTTATCAATAGCGTTCTCGATAACGGCCGCCGCAGTTTCATTCTTTGCCGAGTAACGAAGCAGCATCGCCGCCGACGCGATTGTGCCGAGCGGGTTCGCGATGTTCCGGCCCGCGATCTGCGGAGCTGAGCCGTGTACCGGTTCATACAAACCGATGGCCGAACCAATCGTGGCCGACGCCAGCATGCCAAGCGAACCGGTTAGTACCGCCGCCTCATCCGACAAAATATCACCGAACAGATTTTCGGTAAGTATGACATCGAATTGAGTCGGCGAGGTGACAAGATGCATAGCGCAGGCGTCCACGAAAAGATGCTCTAGCTCGACCGAAGGATAGTCGGCCGCAACCCGCGTAACCGTTTCACGCCAGATCTGCGACGTTTCCAAAACGTTGGCCTTATCGACCGATGTTACTTTTTGCTTTCTGCCCTGGGCCGATTCAAATGCTACGCGTGCGACGCGTTCGATCTCCGGTACCGAATAACGCATCGTGTTGTAGCCGCCCGAACGGCCATCGTCAAATCCACGCGGCGTGCCGAAGTAAAGTCCGCCAAGAAGCTCACGAACAATAAGAAGATCGGTCCCGGCAAAAATTTCGGGACGAAGAGGTGACGAATCGATCAAGGCAGGAACAGCTTTCGCCGGGCGAAGGTTTGCAAAACCGCCGAGTGCTTTTCTCAGATCGAGAAGTCCAACCTCGGGACGTTCGTGCGGGGGAAGATGATCGAATTCAGGCGACCCGACCGCGCCGAGCAGCACCGCGTCGCTTTTTAAGCACGAATCGATCGTATCCTTTGGCAGGGGCGAGCCTTTTTCTCGTATCGCCGCTCCGCCGATCAAATGCTGCTCGGTTTCGATCTCAATGCCGAAAGCCGACGCAACATCTTTCATAATAATGACAGCTTCGCGCGTGACTTCAGGCCCGATGCCGTCGCCGGGCAGTACGGTTATCTTCATATATATAAGAACTTAACTGCGAACTGGATAACCTAACAACTGATTATTATCTGCAGTGTATAGTTATCCAGTTGTTAGTTGATAGTTATTTTATCAAGCCGCCATTGCCGGAACCCGATGCTCTTGCACGATGCCGATCAGGTCCTGCTCGTAAATGTTCTTTTTCTTGTCGGCAAGCTGAACGAACCGGGCATATATTTCGGCGACCTCGTCCGGTTCCAACGCGAGACCCATCTCTTCATATCGCGAAGACAACGCGTGTCGGCCGGAATGTTTGCCGAGTACGATATCGTTTTTCGCAATGCGGACCGATTTGGGCGTTATTATTTCGTAGCAATACGGGGTTGCTACAACTCCTTGCTGTTGGGTTGTGCG
>CADEEU010000044.1:2562-15110 GCA_902826385.1 uncultured Acidobacteriota bacterium
CGATTCGGGCGTCATTATCTCGTAACAAAGCGGGTTGCTCAAAACTCCGTGCTGATGAATTCCGGCTTCGTGTGCAAATGCGTTGCGGCCGACGATGGCCTTATTCGGCTGAACGCCGAAACTTATGATCGAAGCAAGCAGGGAGCTGGTCGGATAAAGCTGCGTCGTGTCGATACCGTTTACAAACGGCATTTTGTCAGCCCGAACGGCACAGGCCATGATAAATTCTTCCAGCGAAGCATTTCCTGCTCGTTCACCGATGCCGTTGATGGTGCATTCCACTTGGCGTGCTCCCGCCTCGACCGCGGCCAGGCTGTTGGCTACCGCTAATCCCAGATCGTTATGGCAGTGGACACTGATGGTTATCTTTAGCGAACCGACAACGCGTTCTTTCACGTTTCGTATCAGGCTGGCGTATTCGGTCGGCAGCGTGTAACCGACCGTATCGGGGATATTAAGTATCGTTGCGCCTTCAGCGACCGCGACGCCGAGGACATCGCAAAGATAATCGATGTCGCTTCTGGTTGCGTCCTCGGCAGAGAACTCGACCTCGTCCGCCAAGCCCTTCGCCTTTCGCACAGCCATCGCTGTCATCTCAAGCACCTCGTCGCGCGACTTTTTCAGTTTGTACTGAAGATGAATGTCCGAGGTCGCGACGAAGGTGTGTATTCGCGAACGTTTTGCGCCTTTCAAGGCATCGGCGGCACGATAAATATCTTCATCGACAGTGCGTGCGAGAGCCGCCACCGTAACGTCGCGACACTCCTCGGAAACCGCCTGTACCGAACGGAAATCTCCTTCAGATGCGATAGGAAAGCCGGCTTCGATCACATCGACACCAAGAAACTCAATCTGGCGCGCCATGCGAAGTTTTTCATCCAGATACATCGAGCAGCCCGGCGACTGTTCACCGTCGCGTAAAGTTGTGTCGAAAATAGCGACCTTCTCTTGTGTCATAAAATTCTCCGTTAGCAAGGCTTCGATAAGGAAAAATCGTCGCAAAACGAAATCTTATCTGCCTGAAAACGTGAAAGTCAATATTATATTTTCACTTTTTGCATAATTTATTGTAATATCCCGATTAGTAGCATTAGCCATTATTATTCGATCATTAGAGATGGTTTCTAAGACTGCCAACGCGAGTATGGCTAAAGTGCATCGATATGGACATAAATCAGCTTGAAGTTTTGGTAACGGTCGCACGCGAAAAAAGCTTTTCTCGGGCCGCCGAAATACTCGACCGTACGCAGCCGGCGGTCAGTCAGGCCATTCGCCGGCTCGAAGCCGAGATAGGCGAGACGCTTTTCGACCGCTCGTCAAAAGATGGCACGCTGACGTTCGCTGGCGAGGTGCTGGTAGGGTATGCGCGGCAGATGTTGAACCTAAGAACTTCGGCTGGTAACGCGATCCGCGACCTTCGCGGTCTGCATAAGGGCAAAGTGACGATCTCGGCGAACGAACACACGGTTTTTTGCCTTTTGCCGGTAATCAGGACTTTTCGCGAACAGCATCCAAACATTAAGATCGAGGTGCAGCGAGGCGTTGCCAGCCGCATACCGAAAGAGATAACCGCCCGCGAGGTGGAACTTGGGGTTATTTCGTTTAAACCGAATGACGAATCGCTAAGATCGGTTTCAATACTGACCGACGAGCTAAAACTGATCGTCTCGCCCGATCATCCGTTTGCTTCGCGCAGATCGGTTTCTGTTAAAGATCTTGGTAACGAAATTTTCATCGCCCACAACGCGGTGTCGCCGTATCGCCGTAAGGTTATAGAAACTTTTGAAAAGAACAAGACCACGCTTAACATCGCGGTGGAATTGCCGTCGCTGGAAGCAATTAAGCGGCTCGTGGAAACCGGCGCCGGCGTCGCCCTGGTGCCGAAGCTTGCGGCTCGAGGCGAGATCGAGAGCGGACGCCTGGTCGGACTGACCGTCGCCGAGATGAAGCTCGAACGCAAACTGAATATCGTGTATCGTAAAAACTCAGTGCTGTCGCACGCAGCCGAGGCTTTTCTTAAGACCGCGCGGGAAATGAGCCGTCACTAGCTATTTTCTTGTTGTAGAGAAGTGGTTTAGGGCTTAGAATATAATTTCAAGAGCAGTATCAAAATCGAGTTCTCGTTCCTGAAAAGAGCGACGGTCATGCTGTCTCTCCAAGTGGCTGAAAGTTCACCAAAATAGCGAAAATATCCTATGTTTGAACAATTTACACTCGGCATTGAAGAAGAGTTTCAGATCGTCGACCCGACTACACGAGAGTTGAAATCGCATGTTTCCGAGATACTTGACGAAGGCCGCCTGTTGCTCGGCGAGAAGATCAAGCCTGAGATGATCCAGTCGATGATCGAGGTCGGCACCGGCGTTTGTGCAAACATTCAGGAAGCTCGCGAGGACATAACCAAGCTTCGCTGCATCATCTCCAGCCTTGCACGGAAAAAAGGCATGGACATAATTGCCGCGTCGACACACCCTTTTTCGAAATGGTCAGAGCAGGAAATTTACGATGGCGATCGCTACAAGCTTCTTGTCGATGAACTGCAGATGGTCGCACGCAGCCTGCTGATTTTCGGCGTTCACGTTCACGTTGGGATTCCGGATGTGGAGCGGCGAATCCACATTATGAATGCCGCCCGATATTTTTTGCCGCACGTACTGGCGTTAACCACATCGTCTCCATTCTGGCTCGGCTTTAACACCGGCTTGAAATCATACCGCTCTGAGGTTTTCAAAAAGTTTCCACGAACCGAGATACCCGACCATTTCGAATCTTACGCTCAGTTCCAAACCTACGTCGATCTGCTTGTAAAGATGAATTGTATTCAGAACGGTTCGAAGATTTGGTGGGACGTTCGGCCGCATCATCTGTTTCCGACGCTGGAGTTTCGTATCTGTGACATTCCGACCCGCGTGGACGACACGATCGCCGTCGCGGCCTTGTTCCAGGCGATCGTCTGCAAGCTGCACCGCCTGATCGACAACAATCTGGGTTTTCGCATCTATCACCGCCGCCTGATTCTGGAAAACAAGTGGCGGGCGATTCGCTACGGGCTGGACGGAATGCTGCTCGATCTTGGCAAGCAAAAGGAAGTGCCGGTTAAGGATCTTATCCGTGAACTGCTCGATTTCGTCGATGACGTGGTTGATCCGCTCGATTCACGCAAAGAGATCGAACACATCCACACCATCCTCGACCGCGGCACGTCCGCCGACGAGCAACTCAAGGTCTTCGAAGAATCCGGCGGCGACTTCAACGCCGTGGTCGACATGCTGATCAAAAACACGCTCGAAAACGTGCCGGAAAAGTGTTTTGATTAACGTTGATGACTCTTCACCTAGCCAAGAGTTGTTGTTGGAGCGGACGCAATAACGGATCTGAGAAAGTTACCTTGAAAAAAAGCGAACGTTCGGCAGGTCTTTAAAGTCCTCGTCCTGGGTCCAGACGGTAGCGTCGAAACGCATAGCGGAAGCATAAATGATACTGTCCGCCAGGGGCATTTGGTGTCGAGCGGCTTCCAATGCTAATTCTCTGTCTAGGTCGATGACCCGTCCGACCTGCATAGCACTTGCAATCTGCAAAGCATCATCCTCGCCGCGTTCTCGAAGTACTTTTTCGAAGACCTCGTAAATCGAAATGACGGGCACGACCAGATTTTCAGTATCTTCTATCGCGGGCGCAAACAAGGAAGCTCGGTCGCTGTCCGTAAAATATTCCAGCCAGTCGGAAGAATCGACAACATTGGCGTTGCTCACAGCCGATCATCTCCGCGCTCGATAACAGGATCCATGCCGCAAAGATAGCCCCGCATTTCTTTGATCGGACGAACAGGAATGAATTCGACCCGGTCGGAATAACGCAAAACACGCAATTTCTCGCCAGGTTTTAGCTGAAGTGCTTCGCGAATTGATAGCGGAATAACGACCTGGAATTTTGGAGATAGTGTAACGGTATCCATATCGATGATTGTATCGCACAACGATTTGAGCATCGATGCAAGGTTTGGCTGTTCTAACGGCGATCGCCGATATCGTGCTTTAGGGCAAGTTTCAGGAAATTTTCGAACAGTATTCTGCCGTCGCGGGATTCGTTTGGGTGCTCCCATCGGGTGGGATTTTTTGACCAGTCTTCGAAAGATTTTTCCAAGTGGAACTGGACGGCGTAGACAAGTTGGCCTTCGTTTGCTTTGACCATCATTTGGTTTTTGCAAAGGTATGAGGTGGCCAGCAGTTTGAAGCCGTCGGGTACGCCGACGACCTGAACGCCGTGGTTTTGCCAGACGCGCAAGATGTCGTCTTCTTTAGTATAGTCCTGCCAGATGCCCGATTTTTGGTCGTTGTTGCCTTCAAAGATCGGGTCGGACGTATCGGTTATCTTGATGAAGCGGTACTGATATTCGACGACGCGGTCGGTGCGCTTTTCCGAGAGTTCGAGGTTGTCGAGAGTTTTAAGCGGCGAGCCATACGCCATCGCAACCAACTGGTGCGCCCCACAGATGGCAAGGACCGGAATTTTGGTCGTCTTAATAAACCCGGTAAATTTGGCCAGGTGCGCTTGGTTGTAAAAGTCAAAATCGCTGAACGTGCCGCTCATCACTATCGCATCGGGATTGAAATCCCGTGCTGCGTCGGCAACTTCCGAAAGGTGGACGGTCAGCGTTTTCGGCTGTTTCACCAGTCGCAGAACGTTCTTTGCGATGTTGTTGCAGGCCATCGACGACACTTTGCGTTCAAAACGAAGACGGCCTTCGAGCGTACCGTTCCATTCCTCGAACGCAAGCGGCGACATGTCGGATTCATATCGCAGAAGGCTGTTGACGATCAGAACGCGGGCGTGGTCGATCTTTTTCTCGATCGGCTCATAACGGCAAAAGGCTCGTTTGTTGAAGGGGAACGGAAGTTCCTCCGAAACAGTCGTTTTTAGTGCCGCATCTAATATAAACCCAAATAATACGTTAAAAAGTCAGGAAATCGAAGCATCGACTTCCTGAATCGTCAATAATTATATCAGGTATTTCTTTGGCTGGTCGAATTTTTGAACTCGGGTATTTTCTCGCCGGCCCCGATCTCTTTTACTTCTTCGCGTACCTTTTTTATCAGCGCCGAACGCATCCGTCCGCGTGCCTGCGGCGAAAGTGTCGCCGTTGCTTTGGCGTGGACAAGGAGCATATTCTGCAACGCCACTTCTAACTCATCGGCGATGATCGAGATCTTCGTAATGTCGTACGGTATCGCAACCTTACCGCACCCGAGCCGGGCAAAGACCGACAAATAGCGGGCCGTTGCCAAATCGGGGCAGGCGAAACGTCTTTTTCCAACTTTTAGTTCTATTCCGAGAAGGGTGAAGAGTATTTCAGCGCTGTTTTCGCGTTCTGAGATATTCATTTCGTGCGAACGAGTTCGTTGAGATCGAACCCTTTCACGATAGATCGCAGGTATCCATGCGTCCTGAAGTTTTTCGATGATGGATGCCGTGGATTTCATTTTTGGCCAGCGAAGATGGAGCACGGAATGCGGACGATACGTGAGCTTCTTCTTATTCCTCTTCGTCCGTGGTTAAATTCTGATTCAACCCCGGACGAAAAAGGATAAGAAGAAAGGGGAAAGTAAAAACAAACGCTACGGATTTTCAATCAACTCCTGAAACCGGTTGAACAGTTTGCCGACGTGGAATCCGTCCATGATCGTGTGATTGACTTCGACGGACAACGGAATCTTTTTCGCCGGACCGTCGTCGAAGATTTTGCCAAAGACGATTCGCGGTACGGTTTGTGTTCGATCAAGCCGCGTTGCGTGTTTAAAGCTGGTGAACGATACCCACGGGATAACGCTGAAATAGATCAGATCGACCCGCTTCGATTCCACGTCGAAAGTTTTCAGCCGTTTGTACTTTTCATTGGCCTCTCTTCCGCTTTCATTGAAGGCGAAAATGTCGGGTCGTGATTCGAAATAGGCGAAAGAAAACGTGTCGTCGTCGTTCAAAATCGTCTGTGTTGCCTCAACGCGGTCGAACTCGACCAATCTTCCTTCAAACAGCCGTATGCGAAATTCACGGATCTCGTTGGCGGCCTTCATTACATAAAAAAGCGATGACAGCGAGATGGAAAGGCCGTTTTCTTTTACAAATTTGTAAAGCCGGGTGACATCTATGTTTGCAGTGAAATTGAAGAACGGATCGTCGTAGTCTTTGAAAAACTCGTAGGCAGTTTTTCTGGGCCAGGTCTCTAGATCCAGTTCAGTGAACATCTTTGCGGCTATTTAGCTACCGCTCCGACCGTGCGGGTCGATTGCGAGAATTTTTCGATAACGCTGTCGCTGAAAATTCCAAAATAAAATACTCCAATGACTGCTATAAGCAATGCCGCAGCAAGGCCGATCGGCATTTTTGGTTCAAGCCATTGTGTGGTTCGCTCGCGAAAGAACATTACGACGACGAGCCGCAGGTAATAGTAAGCCGATATCGCGGTGTTGACGACGGCCGCGACGACAACGATGGTCAGCAGAGTATTGCCCGCCTCCAACGCCGGACGGAAGACCAGTACCTTGCCCATAAATCCTGCTGTGAGCGGAATGCCCAACAGACTGAGCATAAACAGTGAAAGCGTAAACGAAAGCACGGGCGACTTAAACCCGATGCCGTTGTAATCTTCGAACTCCGTGCGGCGGTCGTTCTTTTGGCCGAGCAGGGTGACGATGGCGAATGCACCGAGGTTAGTGATCGCGTACGTCAGCATATAGAACGCTACAGATGCCACAGCAGCATCGCGTTCCGCAATGTTCGACGCCGCACCTGCGCCGAGAAATCCAACTAGCGCATATCCGGCATGGGCGATCGATGAGTAAGCCAGCATCCGCTTGATGTTGTTCTGCATGATCGCGGCGACGTTGCCGACGGTCATGGTCAGAATCGCCATGATGCTAAGCACCGTCATCCAGGTGTCATGCAGATAACCCGAAGCCTGCACTCCGGCAATGAGCGGAAAGCCGAGAACGAATACGCGTAGAAATGAGGCGAACGCTGCTGCTTTCGGACCGGCGGCCATAAAGCCGGTAACGGGACTTGGAGCACCTTCGTAAACATCCGGCGTCCAGATGTGGAACGGTACTGTCGCTACCTTAAACCCGAAACCGATGATCAGCATCGCTGCTCCGATCAAGAGCAGTGCAGGGAAGTTCGGGTCGGCAACTTTCGCGGCGATCTCGGTAATGTTAGTCGAACCGGTCGCACCGTAGATCAATGCCATTCCGTAAAGCAGGAAAGCCGAAGCAAACGAGCCGAGGATGAAATACTTAATCGCGGATTCGTTCGACTTGAGGTCGGATTTGCGGAAACCGGCCATTACATAAGTAGCAATTGAAAGCGTCTCAAGCCCCAGGAAAAGTACGACCAGATCGTTGCCCGACGCCATCAGCAGCATCCCGAACGTCGCAAACATCAGAAGCGCGTGATACTCCCCGGCCGGGACATTCTCGTTATCGACCCAAACCGTCGAGATCAAAATCGTCATCGCCGTCACGAAAAGGAAAACGAACGAGAATGCCATTCGTAAGTTATCGTGAACGATCATTCCGTTGAACGTCGAAACGGGCTGAATTTGAGACCACATTATGCCAAGCAGCACAGCTGAGATCGCAAGGCCGATGAGCGAGACAATTCCCGTAACGCGTCGCTGTTTTGGGAAAAAGCTGTCGTAAACCATCGCCACAATACCGGCGAGAGCAACCACTAGCTCGGGCCCGATGCTGGAGATGCTTACGTTAGGATTTACAAGTTCTGCAAGAAAAACCATGTCGATCAATAAAGTCTTCAATTTTCAGCTTTTAGTTTTCACCTTTCAATTTGCCGGAAGATCATTCTTCCTAAAAACTGAAAATAAAAAGTGAAAACTGAAAACGCCTCAGCGGCTTTGTCCTCAATTTTCTTTTTCTGCTTCCGCAACCTCGCCGCCAGCCCGGTGCATTACGCGTTTTTGAATTTCGACCACGGATTTTTCGGTCGCATCAAGAAACGGCTTTGGATAAACGCCCATGAAAACCATCAGGAAAACGAGCGGCGCGATCAGGCCGATTTCGCGGTAACTAAGGTCCTTGAGCGAGCGGTTCTTGCCATTCGTCACTTTTCCGAAGAAGACGCGCTGGATCATCCAAAGCAAGTAAACCGCCGCAAAGATAACGCCGGTTCCCGCAAGCATCGTGGCAACGTAATTCCAATTCGTCGATCCCGTAATGGTGAGAATCGTCGATTTCCACATCCCGACCATGATCAGAAATTCGCCTACGAAGCCGTTTAGAAACGGCAGGCCGACCGATGACATCGCCGTGATCACAAAAATAGTCGCATAGATCGGCATCACGTTCGCAAGTCCGCCGAAATCGGAGATCTGCCGCGTATGGCGACGTTCGTAAATAAATCCGACTAGCAGGAACAATGCTCCGGTTGAGACGCCGTGGTTCAGCATTTGGTAAACCGCACCCTGCATTCCCCATTCGGTGAACGAGAACATTCCGAGGATGACGAAGCCCATGTGGGCGACCGAGGAATAAGCGACCAGCCGCTTTACATCGGGTTGGACCATCGCCACGAGTGCTCCGTAGATGATGCCGATGATCGCAAGAATAATAAACAACGGTGCCCATTCGCGGGCCTGATCAGGAAAGAGCGTAAAGCAGAATCGCATCAATCCGTAAGTTCCCATCTTTAGCAGAACGGCCGCGAGGATGACGGAACCGGCCGTCGGCGCCTCGGTATGGGCGTCGGGCAGCCAGGTGTGAAACGGGAAAAGCGGTACCTTGATCGCGAATGCAAGGGCGAAAGCCAAGAACATTAGCGTTGCCGCTGTTGGTGCGATGTTGAGCGTACCCATTTTCATCGCGTTCAGCAGAACCACATAATCGAATGTGCCCGCGGCAAGGCCGCCGGGAATGTTCGCGTAGGCATAGTAAAGCGATATGATCGCCACAAGCATAAGCAAGCTGCCCAACGCCGTGAAAATAAAAAACTTTACTGCCGCGTATATGCGGTTTTCGCCGCCCCAGATTCCGATAAGGAAAAACATCGGGATCAGAGAGGCTTCAAAGAAAAGGTAAAAGACGAGCAGATCGAGCGAGACGAACACACCGATCATCGCCGATTCGAGCAAGAGCAGGAAAATGTAAAACGCCGTCGCTTTTTTCTCGACCGCGTGCCACGTGGAGACGATCGCAATCGGCATTATGAACGTAGTAAGAATCACCAGCCACAGGCTTAACCCATCAACACCGACGTGATAGTTGGTATTGATCGCCTTGATCCACGGGATGTTCTTTTCGAAAAAGAAACCGCTGGCGGAAGCCGAACCCTTATCGGCCAGCAGAAACAGCGAGATCAAAAAATTGACGACCGTAAACAGAAGCGTCACCCACTTAAGCTGACCTTCCTGCTTCCAGAACATCTGGTGGCCGAGCAAAGCAAGAGCTCCGAACACGGGAAGCAGAATTAGGATCGTTAAAAGATTTTCTGTGATGAAGTCCATAAGACCAGTTCAGAGTTCAAGCTTTAGCTTGCTTTCCGAAGCTCGCGCAAACGAGGACAAGCTAAAGCTTGAACTCTGAGCGGCTAGCCGATCAATTTCAAACCGAAATAAATAAAATAACCCAGCACGGCAATCGCCCCGAGCATGATTATGGCCGCATAGCTGCGGACGAAGCCGACCTGGACTTGTCTCGCCAGATTGCCTAGCTCCGAAACAAAATGACCGATGCCGTTGACGATGCCGTCGATGAAGCCGAGATCGAAGCCTTTCCAAAGACCTTCGCGTGAAAGCTTTGTTAACGGATCGACAATATAGCCATTGTAGAATTCGTCGAGGCGCCATTTTTGCTCGAGGATGAGCGGCATCTTTCGCAGTGGATTTCCGATGAAAGCGAACCAACCGATCGCAATCCCGATTCCCGCCAGCACGACGGACAGCAGAGCAAGCATTCGCTCCTTAAAGATCACTTCGGGCGAGTGTGAGTCGTGCGATTCCGCACCGGCTGTTGTTATAGCCGATGAGGCGTAGAAATGCTTGACGTCTTTTTTGCCGTCCATCGCCGGGACAGGCTTTTCATGACCGCTGTCGGCTTTTGCAATGACCGGGTCGAGCGTATGTTCAAAGACATTGATGTCACCAGATCCGACCAGCGAACTCATCGCGTACGGTATGCCGACAAGACCACCGACAGTCGAAAGAAATGCCAGCACGATCAGCGGTACGGTCATCGACCACGGCGATTCGTGCGGTTTGAAATCGTGGGGAAGAGCGTGATGGTGTTCTTCGTCATCCTCGTCATGAGCGGCGGCGGAATGTTCGTCGTGATGCGCGGCGGCGTGACCGTGATCGGCGTCGGGCAATGCTTCGTGAAATCTTTCTTTGCCCCAGAACGTCATCACCATCATTCGCGTCATGTAGATCGCCGTCAAAACGGCGGTCAGCGTTGCCACAACCCAGAGGATTTTGTTGCCTGGAAAATCGGCGACCGGGAAGTAGCTGTCGGCCGCAAAAGTTTTATAAAGGATCTCGTCCTTTGAGAAAAAGCCCGCCCAGATCGGGATGCCGCATATTGCGAGCCAGCCCATTGCCATCGTAATAAAGGTAATGGGCATGTGTTTTTTCAATCCGCCCATCTTCCGCATGTCCTGCTCGTGATGCATTCCATGAATCACCGAGCCGGAACCAAGGAACAAAAGCGCCTTGAAAAAGGCGTGCGTCATCACGTGAAAGATCGCGACGACGAATGCCCCGACGCCCGCGGCCAGGAACATAAATCCAAGCTGCGAAACCGTAGAGTATGCAAGAACTTTTTTGATGTCGTTCTGAGCTATCGCGATGGTCGCGGCAAAGAGCGCCGTTGCGGCTCCGATAACGGCGATAATCCACATTGCGGTCGGTGCCTTTTGGTATATTGCGTTCGAACGGACGACGAGATAAACGCCTGCCGTCACCATCGTCGCGGCGTGGATGAGAGCTGATACCGGAGTTGGGCCGGCCATTGCATCCGGAAGCCATGTTAAGAGCGGGATTTGCGCCGATTTACCGGTTGCTCCGATAAACATCAACACGCCGATCGACGTCAGCCCGCCGGCAACGATCGCTCCCCAAGTGAACGGATCGGCCGTCGTGAAATGAGTTCCGATAAACGAAAAAGCGCTTTGCACTTGTTCGCCGTCAACCGTTTTGTCGAAGAAAGAGATCGAACCGGTCAGCGTGAAGATCAGGAAAATCCCCATCAGCACGCCCCAATCGCCGATTCGATTCATCACGAAGGCTTTCTTTGCTGCCTCACGTGCTTCGTTTTTCTTAATGTAATAGCCGATCAGAAGATACGAACACAGCCCCACGCCTTCCCAGCCGACGAACATCAGAAGATAGTTATCGGCCAACACGAGCGTTAGCATCGAGAACATGAACAGATTCAAGTACGCGAAAAAGCGATAGAATCCCTTGTCCCCATGCATGTAACCGGTTGCGAAAATATGTATCAGCAGGCCGACGAAAGTGATAAAGCAGGCGTAAATGCCTGAGAGGCGGTCCATACCCAGAGCGAAATCCGCTCTGAACCCGCCGACATTTATCCACGTCCAGATATGATCCAATACGATCGGGCTGCCCTCGCGCAATGCTCCGACGTGCGGCGTGCCGATACCGAACGCGATCATAAACGCAACGATCGTCGAGATGGCAATCGTCCCGCACGCGACCAGCCCGCTAAACTGCTCGTTCTTCAGCCGTCCGCCGATCAGCCAGTTAATAACGGCACCGAACAGCGGTGCGAAGATGATGATGCTTAGTAGATTGTTTTCAATCATTCTAAAAAGTCAGATTGTATTGAGCGTCATTTCAATCATCGTTGCTCGAAAAACGAAAGTTTCAAAAAACTTCCTCGCTACTTCGTTTTTTGCCGCCGCTGTGAGGAGCAGTTTATTTCCGCCAATTTCAGCGGCCGCGGCGATGGCTGTGTCCATTAATGTTCTTCCGACACCGGTCGAGCGGACGGCTTTTTCTACGAAAATGTCATGAATCCAGACGCCGCGTTCGACGAGTTCTTCGTAATTCCGCTCTTCAAATTCGAGATAGGCGAAACCGCCTGCTTTCCCGTCAATCTCGGCGACTAGAACCCTTGCTTCGTCCGCTTCGAATCGGCTTCCGCAAAAGGCCGCAGCGCCTCCTAGCCGTCACAAAATCCGCGAAAGGCCGCGGGTCGTATTCGACGTGTTAAGCTACGAGCTTTACCAGAAATTCGGCAACCGCCTTCTCGTCACCTGTTTCTGCTCGTCGGACTGAAATACTCACGACTAGTTTTTCAAAATACTCGCGTCGTCCACGTCTATCGAGATGCGGTTGCGGAAGAACGCAATGATGATGCCGAGGCCGACGGCCGCTTCGGCGGCGGCGACGCTCATTACCATAAAGACAAAAAGCTGTCCGGTCGTGTCGGCGTAGTAGCGCGAGAACGCGACGAAGGTCAGGTTGACAGCGTTCAGCATCAGCTCGATGCACATGAACATTCCCAACGCGTTGCGCTTAAAGATAA
>CADEEU010000045.1 GCA_902826385.1 uncultured Acidobacteriota bacterium
GTTTTGCAACTTTTGGGTTCTGCGTCCGTGAAAGACATTGCTCTCGATTTCTGATAAAATTCGGGCTTTGTTGTCGGGACAGCAAAAACAACCGCCCTGGTATTAAATAATCGTGATAACCAAACTGAATCTTAGCAGTAATCCGTTCCGAAATCGGACGACGCCCTATCTTTTATCGCTCCTGATGATAGGTATCGCCGGTATGGCGGGTATCTTCTTTTTAGCCAAACTCAAGGAAAACTCCGATTCGAACAAGATCCGCGCGGCGCAAGCTAAGGAAATGGAAGCCGAGATCGAACGTCTTAAGGGCGAAGGCGAAAAGGTGCAGCAGCAATTGACGCCCCAGCAGCGTGAGCTTCTTGTCGCTTCGCACAAGCTGGTTGCAAACAAGTCTTTCGGATGGTCGAGGCTTTTTGCCGACCTCGAATCGGTCATGCCCGGCAGCGTCAGTGCGTCTCGGATATCAGTCGAGAATGTTTACAAGGACGGCGACCGCGTTAAAGCCGAGCTTGATTTTGCCGTATTAAGCCGCGATTACGCAGCCGTTATGTCGATGATCGACAGCATGAACAACTCCGGCAATTTTCAAGCCGAGCTTCGCGGGCAAGACCTGCAGAAAACCGAGCGGATTACTTATACGGAATACACGCTCCGCCTGATCTATACTCAGGCTTACGGATACGCCGTGTCGCCCGCCGGTGACGTTGCGCAAAACTCCGCAGGAGGTGCGCAATGAGCGATCAGGAATTAAATAAAAACGTCCCCGGCCAACCGGAAGAAAAAGAGCCGACGATCTTGCGAAACGAGTACGGTCAGGCAGTCGACCCAACCGTGGTTGTCGATGAAGCCGACCGTACTGTAATGCTCACCGAGAACGAGACGATCGTGATCGAGAAAGAGCAGAAGATCGACATTCCTCCCAGGAACCGGCCGCGAAAGGTTTACGGCGGTATGTGGGGGCCGGTCGAGATCGGCGTACTGGGTGCGGGGCTGCTGGCTGTGCTCGGCGCGGTGCTGCTGTATGTTTTCTTCGTTGTCCCGTCTAACCGCGAGCTTGAAAGTAACCGCGCACGCATCGACCGACTCGACAAAGAGCTGGCTTCGGCAAAAGAGAAGTACGGCAATATGTCCAATGTCGAAACTCAGGTCGCAAAGCTTATAACCAGCGTCAATGATTTTGAGGCACAATACCTGCCGGTCCCGACCAACGGTCGCACCGCTCTTTATCAGCGGATCAACGGTTTGATCGCAAGCTATGGTCTGATCAACTCTGCCGGGCCCGACTATGCGCCGCTGGAAATACTCGACAACCGCAAGAGCGAAGAAAACGAAGACAAGAGCGGAAAATCGAAGTTTCGCAGCTTCTTCCCGGGCGTTTATGTGACGACGACGGTCGAAGGGCCGTATACGAACCTTCGCCGTTTTATTCGCGAGATAGAGACCGGAAGTGAGTTTGTGGTGATCAGCGCTATCGAGCTTGAGCCTTCGGACGCCCAGCAGGAAAAACCGGACGGAGCTACACAGGCCGGCATTCAACCGGGCGGGTTTCCACCGGGCGGCGATCCGACAACAACGTATCCGGCCGGCATGCCCTCGAATTCTATGCGTCAACCCGTTTCTTCAGGCGGGCCGCTGCCGAACAGCGCACGCGGCAAAACTCATGGCTCGGTCGTCAGCCTTCGTCTGGAGATGGCGGCTTATTTCAGACGGCCGAATTTTGAAAACGTTCCGACCGACGCGGTGCAGCAGTAGTATTTTTCGCAATGAAATTTTTTGAGGGAAAAACCAAAAGCGAACGGAACAAGACGATTGCCGCCATCGTGCTTGGTGCGGCTTGCCTTATCGTTCTCTTTTTCGCATTCGGCCGCGGCATGTTCGGCGGCAAAACCACCACCGTCGCGGTAAAACCGTCACCGACGCCAAAAAAACCAAACAACGCTAACCCCGGCGATCTCGAAATGCCCTCGGTCGAGCAGCAAATGCTGGACATGACAACGCAGCCCGTGATTTATAATCGGGCATCGTTCTTTGCACCCGATCCGGGCCGAAATATCTTCGCATTTTACGAACCGCCTAAACCGACGCCGTGGGTTCCCACTCCGTTTCCGGTCAGGGTGGAAACTCCACCTCCTCCACAACCGACGCCCGAAATAATTATCGCAGCCGTAAACCCGCAAAGCGTCTACGCCGGTTCGGACGGGTTTAGAATGGACATCGCGGGCGACCGGTTCACGCCGGACACCAAGATCTATTTCGAGCAGCAAGAGCTTCCCGCTTCGTTTATCAGCGAACAACGGATGACGGCTGACATACCTGGCGTTTTACTTCGCGGAGATGGTCGTCGATTGATAATGGCCCAAACTGCTGACGGTACAAGGCGTTCGAACCAGATAAATCTCGAGATTCAGCCGCCGCCCAAGCCGACGTTCCAGTACATCGGCATGATCGCCAGAAAGCGCAGTAACAACGACACGGCCTATTTCAAAGAACCGGGCAAAGAGCTGCCGACAAGCGCTCGATTGAACGACATCGTTGGCGGACGATTTCGCCTGGTCAGCATCTCGGAGGAAAAAACCATCCTGCAGGACATAAATCTCGATTTCAATCGGGTGACGCTGCAGATTCAACCGGCGCCCACCACATCCAGCCAACCTGGCGGCGGCGGACCCGGCGGATTTCCGGGACGTGTAGGATTTCCGGGCGGGCGTGAAAGCTATACGCCGATGAATCCGAATCCGGGCATTCCGGCAACGGGAACGAACTCGAGAATTCCGGGAATTCCCGATAATGTTCCGCGGTACGTTCCGCCTGCGTCCAATTCGAACCGGCCGCCTTCGAACGCAAAGCAGGACGTCGACGACGATGACGGCAACGAATAATCAATCAGGCATGACGCTTATGGCGGTGATGGTCTTTTTGACCATCTTCGCGTTTGTACTGATGATCGCCGCGCCTTCGGTCCAGATGGACGTCCAGCGAGAAAAGGAACTGGAATCGATCCGCCGCGGTGAAGAAATAGCCAACGCCATTCACCAGTACTTTCTGTTTAACCAGGGAAGAAAGCTGCCGACGTCGCTGGATGAACTTTTAGAAGGCCTGCCGGACGGCACGAAGAAGAGGCAAATACTGCGGCCTTCGGCAGTGACCGACCCGCTTAGCCTGGACGGACGCTGGCGTTTGATTCAGCCCGAACCGGAGGTAATCGCCAAATTCGCAAAACGCGTTCAGGCGTTTAATAACGGAGTTCTTCCCTCGTCCCCTCAGCCGACGCAGTTTTACGACAGGTACACGGTCACGCTCGCCAATATTCTAAATACCGAAACGGAGGACGAGGCTGACGATCCCGATGAAGAAGACCTTTCCGTCGACGACAACGTGCCGTTCATCGGAGTCGCAAGCCAAAGCAAAACCAAGTCCGTTGTCACATACTACGGTATCGAAAATCACTCAAGATGGATCTTTACGCCGCTGTTTCGCGGTGACGGAGCCACCAGCATAAGACCTCCTCGCAGGGTGCCTTAGAAATCGGATTTCTTTTTCGGCTCTTCCGGCTCTTGATCGGTCTCTTCTTTCGGTCGCTGTACGATCATCGACCCTGGCGGAAAAACTTCTACGTCGGCTTCATTCAGCTTTTCAACAATAGCTATCGCGGCCCGGTCGTAAACTTCGAGCGGCTTGCTTTCGTTTGTGTTGATCCAGAAATTTACGGTGATGTTCACGCCGTCCGCGATCAGCTCCGACACCAAAACCTTCGGCGGCGGATCGAGCACTATTCCCTCAAGACCGCTTAAAGCAGCACGCGTAATCTCCTTAACGCTTTCATGCGATTCGTCGTAACCGACGCAGAACTTCATGTTCATTCGCCGCTTCGCCCCCTTGCCGCGAATGGTCAGCGCGGTCGAATACATATCGCCGTTCGGGATAAGTATCAGCTCGCCGTCGTCCTTGCGAAGCGATGTTGCGCGAACACCGATATATTCGACCTTTCCCTGATTGTTGCCTACAAACAGATAATCGCCGATATGAAACGGCCGCTGCCACAGGATAAGTATTCCCGATAGAAAATTGTTGAGAATGTCTTTCGTTGCAAAACCGACGACGAAGGACGAAAATCCGAGTCCCGCAATCAAGCTGCCGAAGTTGAATGTCGGTATCACGACCGTGAGAGCGGTCAGCACACCAAGACCGACCACTACTACAACCAATATGCGGCTGATCAACAGCCGGAGCCGTGCATCGACGGTTGTTCGTCGAGTGGCAATCAGGAAAATCTTTTTTACCAGTTTCGACAGGAACCAGAAAATTATCAGAACGATAAGCCCGGCCAGCAGAAACGGCATCCGTCCAAAGATTCCAGTCACCATAGCCTCGATCGAATCCAGAACGGTCTGTTGAACATCCGTCACCAATTTTGTCAGCCATTCCCACCAGCCTATGCTTTGAAGAATTAAAACCATATCTCTAAAAAAGTACGACAGGCTTTCGAGCCTGCCGTCGTCATTCTCGGACCATCTATTCTGGAGCAAAGCTGCTTCGCAAGCCCGCCTTACTGCCCATAATCAAAAACAATATTCGCAAACGCCTTGACGCCGACATCCAGTCGGCTGTCGTCGAGGTAAAAATCCGGAGTGTGATGCGGCGGGGCGGTTTTCGGGTCTTGTCCTTTTTTCATGCCGCCGACGTTGAAGAAAAACGACGGAGCCTTGAGGCCGAAATATGAAAAATCTTCCGCACCGGTGACCCAATTCATTTCGCTGACATTCTCTTTGCCGGCGGCTTTTTCCAGTGACGGCAGCATCTTTTTGACAAGGTCGGGCGTGTTGTATGTAACCAGCGTTTTGGTGTCGATCATCACTTCGGCTGTGGCTCCCATACTTTCGGCAATGCTCTTTGCAGTTTGGCGGATCTTCTCGTGCACGTCCTTCTGCATTTCGGAATCGAGCGTGCGGATCGTTCCGGCCATTGTCACCTCTTCAGGAATAATATTCTCCCGAATGCCGCCGTTGATGCGGCCGACCGTGATAACGACCGGTGCTTTCGGCAACTCTGAACGCCGGGAGACAATCATTTGTAAGCCCGTGTAGATTTGTGTTGCAACGGCAATTGGGTCCGTGCCGAGCCACGGGTAAGCTCCGTGCGTCTGGCGGCCCTTGATCTTGATCTGGAACCAATCGCTCGAAGCCATAACGGCACCGGATTTGTATTTGAGCGTGCCTACCTCGGTCTGCGAATTTATGTGCGCCCCGAAAATGGCATCGATTTTTGGGTTGTCCATCACGCCTTCCTTGATCATCAGCGGAGCACCTCCTTCTTCACCGGCCGGCGGACCCTCTTCCGCGGGTTGGAAAATGAAAACGACCGTGCCTTTGATTTTACTTTTCATCCCGGCGAGCACCTCGGCCGCCCCCATCAGCATCGCGACATGTGTATCATGCCCGCAGGCGTGCATGATACCCACCTTCTGCCCGTTGTACTCGGTCGTTTCTTTCGACGCAAACGGCAGTGAGTTGCGTTCGGTCACCGGCAGCGCATCAATGTCCGCTCTCAGGCCGATCACCGGTCCGGGCTGTCCACCTTTCAGTATTGCGACGACGCCGGTCTTCGCCACGCCGGTCCGCACCTCCATCCCCAGCCGCCGTAAATGGTCTTCAATGTATTTCGCCGTTTTTACTTCCCTGTTCCCAAGCTCGGGAAACTGATGTAGATGCCGTCGCCACTCGACAACCTTCGGCATTAGCTTTGTAGTCGCGGCATCGATTTCTCGGCTCATGTCGATCGGGAAAACGGGCAAAGTTACTGAAACCAGCAGGCAGAAGGAAAATAGCGTTTTTTTCATTTTGGTCTCCGACGGATAAGGTGAGTTTATTGTATTCGGAGGAGATGATAATGCAAAGACGAAGCAGAAACACGAGCGGTAGCGAGTGCGCCGGTATTAGACTTGAACTTGACCTGGAACTCGAAACTGGCTGCGAGGCACTCTCCCTAAGGGGCGTGTGTTTCCGCCCTATTTGATCGCCTGAGCGGCCTCAGCCAATACGCGTCCGAGTGGTTTCCCCAGGGTTTGCGGAGCGCTTGTGTTCACCTGGACTGCGACGGCGATTTTCTTGTCTGGAAAATACATCATGTCGGTCACGTAGCCGGGGAAGAAACCGCTGTGGCCATAGGAAATACCCGCCGCTGTTTGTCGAATGATAACGCCAAGACCGTACTTGGTTTCGCGACCGAGCATCGGGGCGGCAACGCCGTCGAGCATCACAGGAACCATCGATGCATCGAACGCTTTTCCCTCGTACATCATTTTCGCCCAGCGTGCAAGATTTTCCGAAGTTGACGCGTATCCGCCGCCGGTCCATTCAAGCTGCGGATTGATGACGAACTTCCCGTTCTCGATCATCCGCTCCTTGCCGCCGAACGGATTGTTCGGTCCGGCATAACCCTGCACGACGCCTTTCATCACCGGACCTTCCTGCGGAATAGTGTCGGAAAGTTTCAGACGTTTTATGAATCGCTTGTTCGCTTCATCAAAGAACTTTTTGCCGGTCACTCTCTCGATGATCATCCCGAGCACGATGTAGTTCGTGTCCGAATAATCCCAACCCTTGCCGGCCTCAAACGGCGGCTTTTCGTCGAACAAGTAAGCAAGGCGTTCCTCCGGCGTCCAAACTTTATACGGATTCGCCGTAAGAAAATCGGTGAACTCTTTCTTAAACTCATATCGTACCAATCCGCTGGTGTGATTCATCAATTGACGGACGGTGATATCTTTTGCATTCGGCAGCCTGGTGAACCACCGTTCTTTGCCGAAATATCTTTCGATTTTGTCATCCAGCCCGATCTTGCCCTCTTTCACCAACTGCATCGCGGCAGCCGCAGCGAACGTCTTACCGACGCTGCCCGCCAGCATCCGGTCGTTTGGCTTCATTGGCGTTCTAGCGTCCCGGTCGGAATAACCCCCCGCCAACCCGAACGATTCGCCATTCGCCAGCACCACGCCGAGCGTCGCTCCCGGAAACTTACCGGCTTTATGCCATTCGTCCAGCTTAGCCTGAAGATCTTTCTTAAGAGCATTGACCCCGGTCGCGGTAACGGGCTTTTGTCCAAACGTCGTCGACACTATCGACAGCAGGATCAGTGTTCCGAAAAAGAACTTTTTGTTTAACAACTTCATTTATTTAGGCGAATATTTAGGCGAAGGCAAATTTAGAGCGGGTTTGACCTCACCCCGGTGACACGTCGTGCAATTAACTATTGCCGATTCACTTTTCAAACTTTTGATGTTTTTCAGGAGATCTCTGTTTATCGTTGAAACCATCGCTGACATATCGCGCGCGACCTGCTTCTGAGGTTTGTCCTCAGATTCCCACTTGTCCGGCACGTGGCAATGGGTGCAATTAACACCGAGTGAACGAGCAAAGCCCATTTCCATTACAGAAAGAAGGCGGCCGGCGGTAGTGTTTTTCATTGTCTGAATGTTCTTGAAAACGGTCGGCGCAAGCTCGTTTTCTCTTCCCTTGATCTGTTCCCGGAGCTTCGCAAGGGCCGCAGCTTGGTCAAACGCGACAGCAGCCGGCGTTGGCCTTGTTTGAGCGAACCCCCGGTTTTCGATCGACTGCGAGACCTTCGAGCCGAACATCGCGAGCATTGTGAGGCCGACGAAAACTGCAAGGGCGGCCAGTTTAAATAAGCGATTCATCTCTGCCTCCTACCGTTTCCGGACATACGTAAAATCGAATGTGGTCGTCCATGTTTTACCTTCATCCGACGAATTCTCTCCATGTTGCCGCACATCGCCGCCGGGCAATTTCGAGAAGGTCATTCGAGCGATGACCTTCCTTCCGTTTTGAATCGACTCGGAATCTAAGACCATCTTTCCATCGACGAGTCCGCCGACGTAATGCGTCATCAGGCCTTTGGCATCTACCCAGGTCTGGTGCCATTTGCCGTCGCGCACGTCGTAAACGTTGAAACTCTTGCCGGCGGAAACCGGTGTTTCCCAGTTCTCGAAAATGATGCAGCTTCCAAGAATAAGTTGAATGCTGCTTGTTCCGACCGTCACGCCCTGCGCATTCTTCGGCAGCCATTCGCCGATCCAAAAATCGAACTGTCGAAATTCCGGCCGGGCTTTGCACGGATTGACTGTCATATCGGACCGCTTTACAAAATCGGCAAACTTCGCGTCGGTCTTGAAAGCCTGAAAATCCTTTTCACCTGTCAGCGATTCTGGAGCGATGCCGCCCAGCGGCAAGCTTTGTTCAAGCACGGCGTACATTTTTTCGGTATTGCCCGTTCGAGCGTAAGCGCGGGCCGCCGCAAGGGCGAACACCGGGTTTGGCGCAACCGCCATTGCCGCTTCCAAGTTCGTGATCGCCTCCGCGGTCCGACTGAGATTAAGGAGCGTCATCCCGTAGCGGTAGCGGGCACCGGCATTCTTGTCCTCAGCCTTAACGATTTTTGCGTACTGTTCGGCGGCAGCGGGCCAATCCTGTTTCTGGTAAGCGTCGTTCGCCGCTGCTCGCATTTCGGGCGTTATCGCGGAGCCAACCGGCGTTTGGGCGGATAGAGAAAGAGTTAGAAAAAATAGCAGAATCAATGAAGAAACGGATCGCGTTTTCATTTTATTTACTTCTCCTTCGGCCATTTTGCCGGGTCGGGCTTCATGGCTTTTTCTTTTTCAGTGCAGTCGCCCGGGTCGATGGTCGATGCGCCGTTGGCGATCTTCCAATTGCCGTCGATGCGAATAAGATTGAATTGATTGATACCGCAGTGCGAAAGCTTGTCTCCGCTAAAGAAAACATAACGGCCCCAGACCATCGCCCAATCGCCGTTCATTTCGAACTTCGGATCGTACATCTCCTCGCGCATCACCTTCGTTTTGTCGGTAAACATTTTCGAGAATGCTTCCCCGCTGATTGCGGAGTAACGCGACTTGCCATCCTTTTGTTTGAAGACCGCCGCGAGGTCCGATGTCGGAGTGTGCAACGCCAAAATGCCAGCCGGATTGGCCGCCGCCATTTCCGTAAACAACTGATTTACGACCGCGACCGCAGCTTTTTTGTCGTCCGCCGCAGATTGTCCGAAAACAAAGGCCGTACAAATGAATGCAACTATAGTAATGTTGATTGTTCTTCTCATAACTTTGTCCACGTAACCAATCAGAATAGCTGAGGGCTGATAGCCCACAGCTTTCGCTCATCCAAACTATCAGCCATTAGTCATCATCCCTCATCTATTCCGAAAAAACAGGTTGAGAAGTTTCAAGTCTGTTCAGAAAACCTCACCTTCGGCAAAGCCCTCTTTGCGCTTTCTTCAGTGATCCTTGATTCGCCGATCAACAGCACCTCAAGAGCGGTCAGTTTCTCGAGCGATTTCAAGCCCGCGTCGGAAACCTCAGTCCTGAACACACTCATTTTCCGAAGCTTCGAGAATTTTTCGACGCTTTTCAATCCTTCGTCTGTGATTTTCGTTCCGCCTACAAGCAGTGTTTCCAGCCCTTTCAAATTGCGAAGGCGCTCAAGGCCGGCGTCGGTCAAACCCGTGCGAAACATGTTCAGCGTCTTAAGATTTTTCAAAAAACCTATGTACTGCGTCGCTCCGTCTCCGACTTTCGTAATGCGAACGTCCAGGTGCTGGAGTTCTTTAAAATTCAGCAGATGCCGCATGTCGCCATCCGTGACCGCAGTGTTACTCAGGTCGACACCGATAACACTTTTTGCATATTTACCGTCGCCGTATTGCAGCTTTCCGCCCAACTGTTGGACAGCGGCCTTACCTTTCTCTTCATCCCACGCGGCAGACGCCGTGACGGCTGCCACGCAAACCAATGTACAAACAAGAATTAGTGCTTTCATTACTTTTACCTCCAGTAATGTACGTGAGACGGCCGCCAGAACGGCCCTCGTTCCTCGAGCCTGCGGCTTATCACTGGAATAATGACTCCCGATAAAACCAAGGCTCGCCTTTGCGCAAGGGGCCGCCACCAAATGCACCTGTTTATCAAATAAAACGCGTAAGAAATGTTTAGCCGAATCGTTTCACCAGCCAATCGATCATCGTCTTGTCGTACTCAATGTTCGCGCGCGGAAAATCCCATTCATTTTCCTTTGCGACGATGTTGTTGCCATGATCAACGCCAGGCATAACCTTGATGGTCAGGTCTTTATTTCCGGCCTTGTCGAGATACATGCGAATAAGCTCGCGGCTTTTTTCAATCGGTACGACCGTGTCGCGATCACCCCACATCGCAAGGACGGGCACTTTTACTTTGGGCCAAACGGGTGCAGCATCAAAAAATAAAAGCTCAAGCGCTCCGCGCGACGGCAGATCACCCGTAAGCTCCGGCGGCAGCTCAGCCGGCCCGAACCAACGTGAATCTTTTTTCTCCGCCAGCTCTTTCGAGATTGCCGCGCGCGTCTCCGTCACCGCTCGGTCATTAGCTAGGATTTTTCGATTCAGCTCATAAAGTTTTTCACGCAGGGCCGTCGCTTCGGCGATCTCGGCATCGGTAATCCCACGCTGTCGCATAACACCGGCCCGGTGATAAATGCTCTGCTCCGCCGGTGTCACGGCCGCAGCACCGCTAACAATTACGAAAGCGACATCGCCGGACTTAGCCGCTGCGAGCGGTGCGATCCAACCGCCCTGACTATGCCCGGCGATGCCAACCTTTCCGGCATCTATGTCACGCCGGAGCTTTAACACTTTTATCCCCGCTAGAGCATCGTCGGCCAAATTTTCCATGCTGGCCGCCCGCGTGTTTCCCGTCGATTTGCCCGACCCGCGTTTGTCGTAAATGAGCGCGGCGATACCGTTCTCGGCAAAACGCCGCGCCCACGATCGATACGCCGCCCGCTCATTCGGTGAGCTACCATGTACGAGCACGACCGCTGGATTCTTCGCCTTCCCGTTCGGCAAAAGCAGCGTGCCCGAGAGAGTTACGTCGCCATTTGTAAAGGCAACTTCCTCTTCGCGGTAAGTTTTCGGTTTCGGGGTTCCGCGTTTCAACGCAAATGTTCCGTCCACGCCAAGGCCGCTCCATTTGCCGGTAAACAAGCTGCCTTGCACCTCGCCGTCGAAAACGACCGGCGTACCACTCGGCTGCGGGCGTTCGAGACGAATTCGGTTACCGTTTACAGTGGCGGGAAACGGGACCTCGGTCACGTCCAGATCGACGAAATCTACCAACGCTTTCGCTTCCTTCCCGGTCCCTTCGATCGCCACGTTCACCTTCCACCGCTTGTTGTCACGGATTACGTCCCCTTCCCAAAACCCGTCGGTCGCGGCCGTCTTTTTCTCTTCACGCTTGAACGATCCCGCGATCTTCGGGGCAATTTCGTCAAGCCACTTGTTCAGTTCCGACTGCGTGTACCACTTGCCTTTCAGCATTACGCCGGCGCGGTCCTTGGTCGCCGAAATGTTTTCGAGCGGATTGGCGTTCAGCAGCATCAGGTCGGCCCGTTTACCTTTTTCGACCGTGCCGATTTTTTTGATGGTGCCGAAAAATTCGTGAGCGTTTCGCGTACCCGCGGCAAGCGCGGCGTAATTGCCGATGCCCGTTTCGCTCAGGGCCTTCAACTCATGATGCATCGCAAATCCGTACAGCCACAGAAACTCCGGCGTGTCCGAACCGGCCATTATCTTGCCGCCCGCATCGTGGATTGCCCTGATCATTTTGTCGCGGATCGCAATCCACTTGGCGCGCGTCTCGACCGGGACCGTCATGATCTTGGAGCGTTTGTAAAAATCGATGTATCTTTTCTGAATCTCTTCCGGATAAAAGCGAAAGTCGGGCTGTGCGCGGATAGATTCTTCGCTGCGCGGCAGGGCGAATGTGTTCTTGAAAAAATGCTGGGTCGGATTTACAAACGGATTCGAAGCGACGGTTTTCCGTGCGACCTCGGCTATCTTTGCTTCATCGACGTAATCGATGCTCTTCCAGTTTTCGGGGTTAGACATGTACAGGTCCGAAACCGAACCTTTCATCGGTGCGTCCGCTTTTAGAAGGGCCTCCATGTAACCGTCCAGATGCTCGATCTGCTGCTTCGCCTTCCACGCACGTTCCGCCGTGACATAACGGCTGTCCGCGTGCCCGACGACGCGGATGTTTTGCCTGGCGGCTTCATCGATAGCGGCCTCGTAAACCGGAGCATCGATGAATGTGGTGATCTTTATAAAATCGTAACCGGCGGCTTTCGATTTTCTGACTGCTTCCCGAGCTTCATCCGCCGTTTTTACGACAAAGTTGTTCCCCTGCTCACGGCCGGTTAGGTGCGGCGACGCGCTATAGATCGTCGGCGCAGCGATCTCGCCTTTCGCGGACCGAGTACGCAGCACTAACAACTCCGGCGTGCCGATCATAAACCTGATGGTAGTCACGCCGTTCGCAACCATCACCCTCAATTCGTCTTCCGCGATCGAATCCGGAAATTCGTCGCCGTCCGAAAGCAGATGCGTATGCATGTCCACTAAACCGGGAACGAGATATTTGCCTGTTCCATCGATACGTACAGCATCCTTCGGCACTTTCACTTTCTTCGCATCGCCTATACTTGTTATGACGCCGTCGCGCACCAAAACCGTCTGGTTCGCGATCACGCGTTCGCGGTCCATTGGGATCACGTTGACGCCGACAAACGCCGTCGTTTGCGAACGTCCGACTAAGGCTAAAACCAAAATTGCAGAGAGAAGTGCCAGACGATTTTTCATAGAGTCGTTACATTCCCGCAACGGCGATGCCGTCCGGTACTTTGCCTGTATCAACGCGGCCTTTGATCTCGCCGGATATCAGGTCGATTTTAAAGACCGTATCCGGTTGGCCCGCTGTTACGAAAGCGGTTTTTCCATCTGACGAAAACACGATTCCCATCGGAATACTCTCGAGTTTGATCCGTTTCGTCTCTTTTCGTGTCGCGGCATCGATGATCAAAATTTCTTTTGAAGCGATCATCGTGCAAACGACCGATTTTCCGTCCGGCGTAAACTTTACGCGATAAGGCCGTCCGCCGATGTTGATCTTTGCGACGGACTTGTAGGCCGCCGTGTCCACGATCTCCACCATGCCGTCGACGTTCAGGCCCGTCCAGACTTCTCTGCCGTCCGGTGAAAGATCGACCGCTTCGGGCTGTTTCCCGACCGGAATGTGTGTGATCTTCGACCCGGCGGGCGGCACCGCCTGAAACTCAAACGCCGTCACGCTGTCAGAGCCGATGTTGGCCGTGTAAAACTTTTTCTGGTCCGCACTGCCCGCGATCATGTGCGTGCCGTTCTGGCCGCTGCCCATCATCCAATCGACCTTGCCCGTCGCCGCGTCCAAACGTGCGATCATCCGGTTCGCCTCGGCCGTAAAGTAAAGCTTCCCGCCGATCAACTGCAGCCCGTGCGGCCTGATCATCGGCGCCAGGTCGACACGCTTCAACTCCTTCGCCGACGCGATATCTATAATAGAGATGGAATTCCCCGGCTGCTGGTTACCGTAATTCGCAACAAACGCCGTCTTCCCGTCCGCCGACAACACAACCTCGTGCGGCCCGTCGCCCACCGCAACCTTCCCCACCACCGTCATCGTCCCCGGATCCACGATCGCCATGTTCGCCTCGTTCTTGTTCAACGCCACCAGCACAGGTTTCACCTGCCCAATAACGATCACATAGCTCTTAAACACGAACATTATTCCAACGACCGTGAACGCCAAGATGTTTCCGATTCTCTTCATAATGGGCGGAATTGTACCACCGGTTTGACCGTATTGTGATTATGGTCACTATTTTTTGAATAAAATACGAGAATGTGACGAGAGGTTGTCACACGTGACGAGCGGTTGAATTACGACGCAATTAAAGAAGTCGGTTAGATTTTGGCGATTGTTGTCAATACTTGCTTTAGTCGGTTTCCGGAGCACATCGGTGGCCGACGAGCCGACCGTACAGCACCAAGGCAGGGGGCAACTGCGCAACGAAATTCAGTAAACGCTGGAATTTTATTGATTTCTGCACTGATCAGATGTTATAAGAATAGGATTTTCCCGACAGGCACTCTCAAAACCATAATCAATGCCAAATCATTCTCCCGATACGGTTCTAGGTTCAGATCAGTTTGGTGATGATGCAGGGCGTCGCTTTCGATATCAGTACGGATATGCTGCGACAGTCTGCTGCCTGCTTTTAGACGAATCCGAGGATGCTGCTGAAGTTTTCTGCGAACATCACGAGGACATCACTATAAAAACGCTCGCGGGTCGCTTTCGAGGTCTGCAGGTAAAGACTCGCGAGATCGACCAGCCGGCGTGGAAAACTAGCGACGATGCCGTCCGCGCCTCTTTTGCGCGGTTTGTCGAGATCGACACGGATTATCCCGACGCCTTTGAAGCGTTTAGGTTTCTTACCAACCATCCTTTGCACGCTGCACAGAATGGACAGAGCCTCCCCTTCGTCCTAGACTCCGTCCGCAGAGCAACGAGCAAGGAATCACTGACCAGCAATGTCCTAGATTTCCTTAAGAAGGTGGCTAAGCGTTCCAATAGGTCTGAGGAGCAAGTCTTCGATACCCTTCAGAAATCGGAGGCCGCGGACACCCTCCCAAAGTTGGCTGACATAATTTTGAGGCTTCTTACAACATTAGACCCACTCTGGGATCGCGTTGAAAATCTTAGTTATTCGCAGTTCTTAAAGGCCGCCAACAACCTCGTGCAGGAATGCGGAAAGGCCTCGACCCTCGCTCACGAGAACACCCTGCCCGGCTACCTTCCGGCAACGTCGAATCCGTCTGACGGAGAACTAACTGCCCGTATTGCTGGTAAGCGATTTACCCGAGACCGCGTAATCAAAGCGCTAGAGGATGGACTTGTAGCCAGCGAGCTACTCGATGGGGAACTCGCACTTTGTCCAGCACCGGGCGAAGGGGACGAAGATAGGTTATTGAAGAAATTAGACGTTGGCGGATTCTCATACGTCGCTCGGAACTCTGCTCAAAACCTTCGAAACAAGGCTGATTACCTTGG
>CADEEU010000046.1 GCA_902826385.1 uncultured Acidobacteriota bacterium
CGGTGATATACCTGTCGCTGCCGACTACGATGGCGACGGCAAATCGGACGTGGCGGTCTTCCGGCCATCGAACGGAACCTGGTACATTGTCAACTCAACAGCCGGCCAGCAAGTACAGCAGTTCGGCCAAGCGGGCGACGTGCCTACGCAGAGTTCGTATATTTACTAGAACGCTTAACAGGACCTGAAATAGAAAAAGAGGAAGCTACGACCAGCTTTCCTCTTTTTCTTTTCTTAACCGTATGATTGCGGCTATTTGATCTGGCCGTTTTGTGCGTCAATAAATCGCAAAGCTATATTCCATCGTCTTAACACTCGAAATCGGTTTGCCGTCTTTGGTCGCGGGTTGAAACTTAATCTGTTGGGCGGCTCCTATGCACTTTTCGTCAAGGCCGTAGCCTAGAGATTTGACGACCAGTATGTGCTTGATTTTGCTATCTGCCGAGAATCCGACTAAAAGCCGGACAGTTCCCGAGATGTTCGCTTTACGTGCTTGTTCGGTGTAAGTGGCACGCGGGTTCGCGAAAATCTTAAGCGGCGTCCTACCTGTTTCGATCTCCGGCTTCGGCTCTAGATCCATTGGGCCCTGATTCTCAGGTCGACCATAATATTCCAAAAAGAATTTCAAAGACTCCAAAGATTTGCGATGGAAATCTATCTCTTGGCCGTTGGGACGGAGGGAGATATACTTCTCAAGATCAAGAACAGCTTCCTGCAACATCTCGGTTCTAGAGCTGCGCGGCCGAATCACGGTCCAGCTTTGAATAGAGAAACTGCTGACCAAAGCCTGGGATTTTAAAAGGTAAGCAGGAGCATGGTTCGCGTCGATCTCCACAACTTTTTTGGCTCTTTCATAAGCAGCGCTATAAAAGCCATCACGAATGCTTCGAACACCTAAAACATAGTGGGCATCGGTGTTTTTCGGTGAAAGCCTGAGAGCCTCGGTCGCCAAAGTTACGGCTTTGTCGTCGTTTCTGAGCAGGTAGACATAAGCCAAACTCGCCCGGGCATCTGCATCGGTCGGCTTATTTGCAACTGCCTTTTCCAGGGCTTTAACCGCTTCTTTTTCTTTTCCGGCTCCCAGATACGAAAGTCCGAGGTAATACCATGCGTCACCGTCCTGAGAGTTCTGCTTCGTTACTCTCTTTAGCACCGAAACCGCTTTATCGTACTGACGGGCCTGATAGTGACTTAGATATAAGTCACCGTCAGTTTGCTGCGCCAGCGTCACGATCGGGAAAAGAAAAAGTGAGATTAAAGCCGACAGTATGAGTGGGTTCATAAATGAAAATTGACAAGAGTGTTCAAGCAGGCAGGAACGCACCTGCCTATGAGGAAAATCGTATTTTAATAAATTGAAAACGTATATTCAACGACCGCAATGGTTAGAACTGGCTTTCCAGCTTAACGGCGGGTTAGGGAGCGAAGTAATAGTCCGCCGGGATTACGATGAGGCCGCCCATATAGGGCTGAAATTTTTCAAAGTCGCGGACGTTGTTCGTGACCACGAAACAATCATGCCGCGCCGCTGTCCTGGCGATCAAGGCATCGTTCTGCTGTTGCTGGGCCGAGGTGATCTTGCGAACGTTTCCCGTTGTTCCCGAGCGTGAGCCGCGAAGCATATTGCGGACGAGCTTTGAACACTCGAACCAGTCGGTCGCCGAGGGTGTAAGTAGCCAGCCTGAATCAGCAAAGGCTTTTTTCCAGGATGAATATCTCTGCAGCGTCGATTCATCTATGTTTGCCGCAATAAGCTCGTATAAAACGACAGACGAGAGATACATCCTTTTGAAGTACCTCTCGCGAAATCTGTCGTTCAATTATTATGGTTGTGTCGATTAGCGGCGCTTTACCGCTTATTTTTCTCAGCATTTTCTCGGGCCCTTCTGAAGCCTTCAAGAAGCACGCCTCGTTCGGTCCATCTTGGATTTAGCAGGCTCGCGGTGGGACGAATATACAACCGTTTGTCAGTACGATTATTTCGAATAAGAGGCGACCGCCTTTTCAATAAACTTTCGCACACAGTCGACAGGTATAGCCTCAGGCTGATTATTATCTTCCTCGCGAGTTAATTTTTTATTGCCTTTGGCTGCGATTCCCACGATTTCGAAGTTGTCATTAAGTATTGGCCCGCCGCTGTTGCCTAGGATGATAGGTGTCGAAACGACATAACGTGGATTTCCGTCTACGTTCGTCTTCATTCCTGTAATACGTCCATGTTCAACAACCCCAAGGTTTGTACTGGAGTAATGCGGAAAGCCTGCAAGACGAATTGGAGTTTCCGTTCCCGGATTTTCCCCCGCAAGTGTGAAATGTCCTTCAAATCTTTTCGAAATCTCGAGTACGGCGAGATCCAACTTCTCATCGCGAAAACTAACCTCAGCGGCAGAGTGCAACGATTCGTCTCTCTTGTAGACTGAAACCCGGAATCCGTCCGGCACACAGTGGTTGCAGGTTAGCAAACCACCTCCAGGGAGGGCGACAGCCGTTGAAGTAAAAAAATCACCATCGTTTGGACCCACAACGTCGACAACCCATAGTGAATCCAGAATAGTGCCACTTGGGTTCGTCACAAGCCTTGCTCGTTTGACCTCGGTTGGCGAGATGCTCTGCGGGCTAATTTGTGCTAATCGCAAGGCAAGACGGAGATATGTCTGATCTTCTAATCCGCGAATATGGCGAATGAACTCAATCCGCCCCTTAAGTAGCGATAGAAACTGCTTACCTGATTTGTCGCGATACCCCGCGGAAGTTCTTCTAAGCTCAAATTCCTGTTGACACGCTCTGAGCTTGTGAACTTCGGCGTTATGCAACATTGCCCGCACATTCCTGAGAAACTTTCGAGGTATGTTGGCCTTAGCATTAGTCACAAGTCCGGTAACGACTTGGCGTGTATTCGTCCCCTGCAAACGTAATTTTGCCGCATTGACTTGAAAATCATTGTCCTGAATTATGCCAAGAAGCTTTTTTGAGAGGACAATCCCTGATGCGGACTTGGTCGCGAACTTCTCGATATTTCCATTCCTGCCGGCAGATATCGTTATGTCATCTGCATACCTGGTGTATCTGCAGTTAGCGCTTGAGGCAAAGCGGCGAAGGTGCGAGTCTAACCGGCGGCAAATTAGGTTGGAAACAATGGGTGACGTAGGAGCGCCCTGAGGAAGGGTTTTTTCAAAGCAACAGATTGTGGCGATTACGCCAGCGACGTCTCGAGGTAAATTGAATGGATCAGCCATGAAGAGTCCCCTGACCCGACCAAAGTGGATTGATGGAAAAAAATCCTGAAGGTCGATATTCAAAACGTATCTCCTGCCAATGTGATTCAGTGCATTCGATTTTATGCCCTTGCTTTTTACGAAACCGTGGACAACAGATTTCGGCGTATATTCTGCTTCAATCAAACGGAGAAGGCGTCTTTGAATATTTTTAAGTCGCGGTACGGGACATTTTATTTCGCGCGTTCCGCCGGACTTTTTGGGTATTGTAAAGGTCCAGTACCACTGCGCACTCGGAATACCGTAAAGTAGGTGGCGGAGGCCACGGTCAGACACACGAAGTAGGGCCGACAGGCCGTATCGGTCCTTAACTTCGCTTAATTTCGTGGGGAAGGGCTGGGCACCCAATCGTAAAGCCAAAATTTAATTACGCGGTCGGACGAAATCGTGCTTTGTGTAAAGAAGTTGGCACGCAGTAGCAATATCAACGGTATCGCTAAAGCGCGTCTACTCATTAAGCTAGTACTTCCCAATCGGCATCGCAGTTAACACGATGAAGTTAGATAACAGACCGACCGCATGTATGATTCTACTACCAAACGTAACAGACTCCCAAAGTCGACAAGACCAACGGTCTTTGAAATCGTTGCGAACTCGCGGTTTTTGAAGCAACGACTTTAAACGAAGAGGAGCCCGATCATCCTTGTGCATTTCTTCGTTTAATCGACATGGTTGCCTTCTACATTCCGGCACCGTGGCACTTCTTGAATTTTTTGCCGGAGCCGCAGTAGCAGGGTTCGTTGGGTTTTACTTTTGGTTGGTCGCGGACGAACGGGGTGTGTCGGGCGGCTTCGGCACCGGCTACCTCGGCTCCGGCCATTGCTCCCGTGAAGGCCATTCCGGCGGCTTGGCGGCGGGCACGCTGCTGTTCGAGGCGGGCGAGGCGTTCCTGTTCTTCCTGTTCGTCCTGGCTGACGATCTGCAGGTGGAACAGGGCTTTGGTGGTATTCGTGTCGACGCGGTCGAGCATGTCCTGGAACATCGTGAAGCTCTGCTTTTTGTATTCGACGAGCGGGTCTTTCTGGCCGTAACCCACCAAGCCGATGCCCTGTTTGACCTGGTCGATCGACGCGAGGTGGTCTTTCCACTGCGAGTCGATGATGTTGAGCATGATGTAGCGCTCATAGGCACGCAAGCTATCTTCGCCAGCCATCTTTTCTTTTGAAGCGTATTCGGCCGACGCTTTTTTCCAGACTGCTTCCTCGATCTGGTCGGGATTCATGCGTTTGAAATCGACATCGGCGTCCTTGGCCGGATCGAGCGCGTAGATGCTTTCGATTTCGGCGGCGTAGGTGTCGATGTCCCATTTATCGGGCGTTACCTGTGTGTTCAGAAAATGGCTGGTCAGGTCGTGGAGCAAGTCTTTCGCCACACCCGTTTCGCCCAACAGGTAATCGCGGTGTTCGGGTTCGAACATCAACTGGCGACGCAAACCATAAATTGTTTCACGCTGTTTGTTCATCACGTCGTCGTATTTGAGAACGTGTTTACGTGTCTCGAAGTTGCGGGCCTCGACGGCTTTTTGGGCACGCTCGATCTGACGCGAGACGGTCTTCGATTCGATCGCGACGCCTTTTTCCATCCCGAGCCATTCCATCATCGAACGCACCTTGTCGCCGGCGAAAATGCGCATCAGGTCGTCTTCCAGCGAAAGAACAAAACGCGACGAGCCGGGATCGCCCTGGCGTCCGGCACGGCCGCGGAGCTGGTTGTCGATGCGGCGCGATTCGTGCCGCTCGGTGCCGAGAATGTGCAGGCCGCCGGCGGCGACAACCTGTTTATGTTCCTCGGCAACCACGGCCTTTGCTTTCCTCAACTGTTCTTCGAACTGCTCCGGCGTTGCTTCGTCCGGGTTGATCTCCATCTTGCGGAGATATGAATTCGCGAGAAATTCCGGATTGCCGCCGAGCAGAATATCCGTACCACGACCCGCCATGTTGGTCGCGATGGTGACCATCCCTTTTCGGCCAGCCTGGGCGATGATCTCGGCTTCGCGTTCGTGATATTTTGCGTTCAGAACGTTGTGCGGAATGCCCATCGCCTTTAACTTTTCAGCGACCAGTTCGGAATTTTCAACCGAAACCGTACCGACCAGAACGGGGCGACCTTCGGCGTGGAGTTCTTTGATCTCATCGACCACGGCGTCCCATTTTTCGGGCAGCGTACGATAGATCACATCGGAAGTGTCCTTGCGGACCATCGGCATGTTGGTCGGGATCTGGACGACGTCCAGCGAGTAAACGGTGCCGAATTCCTCGGCTTCCGTTTCGGCCGTACCGGTCATGCCGCCGAGCTTTTCGTACATGCGGAAATAGTTTTGCAGCGTGATCGTGGCAAGCGTCTGGTTCTCGCGTTCGATCTTGACGCCCTCTTTCGCTTCGACGGCCTGGTGCAAACCGTCCGACCAGCGGCGGCCCTGCATGAGGCGGCCGGTGAAATCGTCGACGATGATCACTTCGCCTTCCTGCACGACGTAATGATGATCGACCTTGTACAGCGTGTGAGCTTTTAACGCCTGCTCGACGCAGTGGAGCAGATCCATGTTGGCCGGATCATAAAGATTGGCGACGCCGAGCAGTTTTTCGGCCTTTGTCACACCCTGTTCGGTCAGTACCGACGAGTGGTTTTTTTCATCGAGCAGATAATCGCCGGTTGTGACCTTGGTCTCTTCGTCCTTGTGGCCGCGTTCGAGCTTTGGAATGATCTCGTTCGCGAGGAAGTATTTGTCAGTCGCGTCATCGGTCGCGCCGGAGATGATGAGCGGCGTGCGTGCTTCGTCGATCAGGATCGAGTCGACCTCGTCGATGATCGCGAAATAGTGATCGGGCTGGACGAGTGATTCGACATCGAACTTCATGTTGTCGCGAAGATAATCGAAGCCAAATTCGTTGTTCGTACCGTACGTTATGTCGCACGCGTAGGCGTCTTTTCGCTCGACATCGTCCATGTCGTTCTGAATGCAGCCAACAGATAAACCGAGGAACTGGTGAATCTTGCCCATCCACTCGGCGTCGCGCGAGGCGAGGTAATCGTTGACCGTAACGACGTGTACGCCGCGGCCCGTGAGGCCGTTCAGGTACGACGGCAAAGTCGCGACCAGTGTTTTACCTTCACCCGTTCGCATCTCGGCAATGCGGCCCTGATGGAGCGCAATGCCGCCGATCATCTGCACGTCAAAGTGACGCATTCCGGTAACGCGTTTCGAGCCTTCGCGAACGGTGGCGAAGGCTTCGGGCAGCAGCTCGTGCAGGATTTCCTGCTCTTTCGTCCGGCGTTCGACTTTGTCCGTGATGCCTTCCAACGCTGCGGCAATGCGTTCCTTGAACTTGACCGTCTGCGCTTTCAATTCGTCGTCCGACATCGCCTGCACTTTCGGCTCGAAGTCGTTGATCTGTACAACGGTCGGTTTTACCTTCTTGAGAAAGATATCGCTCGATGAGCCGAATATCTTTTTAACTAACTTATCCGCAAATTTATTCGTTGCCATTTGTTCCTCTGTTGTCCGACAAACTTCAGTTTGTCGCTAGCTTGCCGTCGCTCAAGTAATGCGTAATCGCATACTGGCCAGCCGGAGCGCAACAAACTGAAGTTTGTTGGACGGTCTGATATCGACGGTTTTAGTTTTTGATCTAATGAGGCGGAACTGGAAATGTTTTGAAATGATCGATCCCGCTCACCGCTACTTTGCGTCTTTGGCAAGCAGGTCATCTAATGCGGCACGAGGAAGGTGGGTAACGAGAACTACTTTTATGCTGTCTACCTCGGACGTTGTTTTCTCGGCGATCTTCCGAACTCTGGCAGACTTTGACTTCTTCGAGAGGGATTCCAAGAAGTTCGCCAATTCTCCATGAAGTCTGTTTGCCGCGTTTTCATCCGTTGTGGCAACTGAAGCGCGGACCTCAAATAGGGAACCGTCCGATCGCAGACGCACATTTACGGTCTCGGGCCACTTCGAATACTTCTCGCCAGCCGAAACCTTGACCTTTTCATCGATCAATTTACGAGCTAAAGACAGGGCGGAAGCTTCGAAAAGTCGACCGTCCGGGGTTTCAAGGTTGCCAAAACCCAGATACTGCGGCTGGTTCTTCTAATCGAGTTTACTATTCCAGGTAAACTTTTCTTCTTTGGAATAGCTCTCAAGCCTTTGTATCAACTGGAGAATATCGTCTACAAATGAACTCTCTCCGACGGCCGGATCTCTATCAAAATCGTCCTTGACCTCGATCTCATCCGTTATCTCAAAAACCCGTGTAGTCGCCGCATGCCCCAACACCGGCGTCGCACCGACAAGCACGAGGCCGAGATAGACGCCGAGCGTGGTTAGGAAGAGAATTGAATTATTCGGTTTCGAACTTTTCACTTATGATTGCGGTGCGTTTTTCAGGTCGCTCAATCTTGGTTCGATCATCTCACGAAACGAAGATTTCGGCATGCCGATTTTGATTACAAAGGACTTGTCTTCCGAAGAGATAGTTGTGGAATTAAGCAGCGGTCGAACATCTTTGTCCAGGCCGATTTTGTTCTCGGCGTTTTGCCTGGCCGCAACGATCATCATCTGGAAAACGCTCGCCAGCGTTCTTGCTTTGTTCGCGGTCGACATCTCAACGGAGAGACTTGAATTAAATTCCGAGGCATCCTGAGCGGCCCGAATGATAACAGGGCCTTCCGGTTCCATCCGTGAAAGATACGCAAAGTACCCCGAATCGTTGATCGCCTCGATCGCTTTTTTGACAGCATCGACAATCTCTTTTCCGCCTTCGGCCTTTTGGTACTTAACCGTTGCCGGGTCCAGTTTGCCGGATTTTTCCAAAACGCCGGTAAGCTCGACGGAAAAAGGGGTATCAAGGTCGACCGACCGCGCTTCGATCCGGTTTTTAAGGTCTTGTCCAAGGTCCCGCAAAGGACGCTGGTTTATTACAACTTCGTCCCGACTAGGGCCCGCTAACAGAACGGCTTTCCTTTCCGGACGCGTCTGCGCGGAAGCGAATACAAACAGCCCAAACAGCCCGGCGAATGCCGTCAGGAAAAGCATCGAGTTTTGGGTTTTACGATTGGTCAAACGTTATTTGCTCGCGGTCGTGCCTTTTGCCGATAGTGAAGCGGTGCTAGTCGGTTCAGCCTGTTGCTTTTTGGCTTCCGCAAGTTTGCGTTGGATCATCTGGTGAACGACTTCCTTCGGAACGTTAAACCTTATGATCAAATTTTTGCCGTCTTGTTCGATCTTTGCTCCTTCTAAAAGGAGCAGGTCGTCCTTATCGTTTGGGCTTGCGTCCTCACCGGATTTGAACTTTTTAGCTCCTGCCAAAAGAAGGGACAAGCTGCTCATCAACGAGCGGGCTCGACTCTCGCTCTCAACTTCCGACTGAACGACCGCCGAGACATTTGCGGCATCTTGTTTAACTTCTAGGTTCAAATCGTCGCCGCTGAGGTTCCTTAAAACCTTCAAGCGACCACTATCGTTAAAGGCTTCTATTGCCTCCTGAACGACCTCGATAAGCTTTTTATCGACGCTATCAGCTTTAATGTACTGGAACGATTTTGGGTCTAATTTTCCTTCTTTTGTAAGCTTTCCTTTGGCACTTAGGAGGAACTCGCTCTGAAGATTCGTCTCTTTTTTGTCGAGAGCTTCATTTACGAATTTACCTAGGTCCTTGAACGGGCGGTTGTTTATCTCATCGCCAGTAATCGGATCAGTTTTGATATCCGTCTGGGTCTTATTGCTGTTTACTTCAGCAGACACATCTTTGCCGGGCGCTTTAGTTTCATCTTTGCTGCTGGGCGGAAAATCGACTTTACCGCCGCCGAGACGTTTACGGGAAGGAAAGCCTTCGGATTTTGGCGAATCCTCAACCTTAAATAACGCCGAATCTTTCGAATCGTCAGTTAAAGCATCCGGTTTTGGCGCTGGCGGATTTGGTCTCTGCCTCAAGAGGTCGCGATCATTGTTTGGCGGTGTCGAAAATCCCGAATTTACTCCAGGCATCGCCACGCTGTTAAATCCGCTGACTCCGTTTGCTGCTTGCTGTTGAAGCATTGCGAACTGGACAGGATTTGCTATCTGGAAATAGCCTTCGGGGTAGCTCAACGGAGGAGTTTCGCCGGTCACGTCAACGTACGTAATCTCCGCTTCTCCCAGATCGGTCTTTTCGTAAACCTCGTCCACGTACTCTCGCTCGCTTCCGAACAGCATTGCCCCTACATACGCCATATCCACAACCTGGCAGACGCGGCCGACCCAGGGGCTGTCGCAGCCGCGGGCGGTTAGCATGTTGGTTTGAGAAACGAGCGCAAGGGCAGCTACGTTAAGGATGAACGAAGCCGCGACTATCTTGTAAAGTGTTGGCGAGTAAATCCAGGGCTTTATCTCGTAACTATGAAACAACTCACCCGGCTGGGATTCAACCGTTACCGTGCTAGCCTTATCGTATGATTCCTGATCGAACATTGTTCTATATTATCCAGCGAAAAAGTAGTTTCAGCCGATACCGCTTGCCGTCAGACTTAGACGCTTTGCACCGCTTTTGCGTTGCGATGCAAATGAGTATTTTAGCATTTCGGCAGGTCGATTAAAAGAAAATAGACTTTAGAGCGATAAAGCCCTAAAATCCGCCAATATGCCACGGTCAAAATACGGCCACAAAAGTAAAAATAAGGGCGGATCGCGTTCCGGCCCTCGTTCTAACAAAGAACGTACCGATAAACGCTATCTTGCACCCGAAAGTTCTGCCGAAACGGCGTTTCACGAGCCTTCACCGGCCCAAAAGCAGGCGGTCGAACGGCTGCTGGACGGAATCGGCGTTCCTGAACAAAAACCGCTAAAACCTGACGATTTTCAGATCGAGGCGCTTGCGGCGATCGAGAACGAGGATGTTTTGGTCACTGCTCCGACCGGAAGCGGTAAAACGTGGATCGCCCGCGAGGAGATACGCCGGCTTCTGGCCGCAGGCAAAAAGGCCTGGTACACGACGCCGCTGAAAGCCCTGACCAACTCTAAATACGTCGAATTTTCGGCCGAATTTGGGGCGGAAAACGTCGGCATTTTGACTGGTGACAGGAAAGAAAACGCGGATGCTCCGTTGATCGTCGGAACGACGGAAATCTTCAGGAATCAACTGTTTGACGCTTTGCGAAACGGGGAACAGGTCGAAACGGATTTTGTAATCCTGGACGAAGCCCATTATCTTGCGGACGAAGAACGTGGGCACGTTTGGGAAGAAACGATCATCCTGACGCCGCCGCGGATAAGAATGCTGCTGTTGTCTGCCACGGTCGGACGTGCCGAGCAGTTTGCGAGATGGATAGAGGATGTTCGCGGAACCCGCGTTCGGGTTATCAATCGCGCCGGTTCGCGTCCGGTCGAGCTGCGAGCCGCATATCTATCGCACCGGCTGCAGCTTTATCCGCTGTTTAACGAAGAGGGAAATTTCAATCGCGATATCGAGCAGTTTACGCCGGAGAAAAGGCGAGGATTTCGGCGGAGGTGATTGCTAATTCTACATTGTCAATTTTCAATTGATCTTCAAAAACAACGCCTTTGCTGAAAATCAATTTACAATTGACAATGCAGAATTGAGAATTAAAGACCTACTTCAGACTTCCCACAAGAATGTCGATATCGCTTTGAGCTACCTGCAGGTCCAACATTACTTCGTTCGCTTTAGCTGAGAACTTTGCATTCTCGATCATCCGGGCATAGACCTGCTTGTCGGCCCCTTTTGCCCCGCCGAGGAACGCCTTGCCAAGCATCTGCAAACCTTCGAGCGTTTCAAGCAACGACGTCGCCTGTGCATTTTGCAGTGTTCGGGCGGTCATGTTTACGGTCATTGCGTCGGCGACCATATCCATGCTGCCGTAAACTAACCGGATCGAATCGATATTCTTACCGAGCTCGTCGTTCTCAAGCGGCAGAAACGCGCTCATGCCGTTCGGCACTTTGCCGGCGAAATTGACTACCGATGTTTCTTTTTTGGCGAGCAGCGAAAGCAGCTCGTTCGAGACCGGCGTGCGATTGCCGATCGTCTGACGAACAAGCGCAATGTCGCCGAATGCGATAGTGTTTGCGTCGAGCGTAGTAACGGCGATCTCTTTCGACGAAAGTTTATCGGCAACGCTTTTGGCGGCGTCGGAGTTGCCGACGGCCGGGGCTTGCTGCTTGGCCTTGTCGACGATCTCTTTTGGCGAGAAAAGATAGATTGTTTTGTCGCCGACCTTTTCTTCGCGATACTTGCCGTTGGCGGCAAGCTTTGCGGCGCCGATCAGGGCTGATGAAGAAAGCTGGCCGCGGGCGATGATCACCGGGTCGACGTCATATTTCTTAGTTGCGGTCTGTTTTGCCGTAACTCCGGCCGCCAGGTAATCGAAATCGCGGATGTCGATGCCGGTCTTGGCTTTCATTTCGTCGATGCCGTTTGTTACTTTCTGCATCATCGGCTGATTGGCCGCAAGCAGTTTCGGCATAGCGACCGAAAAGAAACGCTTTACGTCCAGCGTAACTACGCCGTCCGACGCCGGTAAAAGCTGAGCAAGCTGGTTGGCCTGCGAAGCGGCTTTTTTGGATTTAACATCCGCAACCGCCGAACCCGCCATGTTCAGCACAAGCACGCACAAGCACGAAAGAGCAAGAATCCTTATCTTCATCTTAAAATTCCTCGATTTTCCGGAAAATTCCCCTAGTCAACAATAACAGATGAGCGTTGAGGTGAAAATAGTTTGCTGCAAACGAAGTCGATGCAAGAAGTTTTGCCGCAGATTTGCGCGGATGACGCGGATCAAAAAGCGGGCATCGTGTTTACTCTTCTATCAGCGTCATCTGCGTTCATCTGCGGCTAAATCCAATTGGTTGTTCTTTACCACCTCGAATTCGAAATGCAGCTCCTTTCCTCGAACGATACTGCTCAGGTAATGTTCCCAGAATTTTCGGAGGAAACGGAATTTGGGGGCCTTTTGGTCGAGGTTGACGGCAAACTCTAATCCCAGTGCTTTCCACAGATTCAGCAGCGAAGCGTATGTCCTTACCGGCTTTAGATGGATATCGGTATAAAAATCGAAAACCGCCTTTTCCGGAGCGAAAGTGTTGAAAGAATACGAGTTAAAGTGATTCCGATGGGTAGGGTCGGTCGCCCAGTCGGGGTTTGTATAGTGTGGTGTGACAAGTCTGATCGTACCGCCGTGCCGCGTTATCCGGTAAAGCTCGCCGACGAAGGCCATGACGTCCGGAACATGCTCGATGACGTGGCGCGAAACGACCAGATCGAACTCGTCGTCGGCAAACGGGTACGGAACGACTCCAAGGTCGTGGATAACGTCGGCGGCAGTGCGCGGATTATTGTCCAGGCCGATCGCCCCTTCGTATTTATTGGCCCCGCAGCCTACGTCGAGAATCTTTGTCATCGGGATGAAGATAGCACGGAAAAAGAGAATTAAAACATGGATCGGACGGAAAAAGCACTGATGAACACGGGTATGAAAATTCTTTTTCAGATTGGTGAAAACCGGTGTCTCCCGTGTAAATCCGTGGTCTGATTCGGTCATTCGTTCCTTTTCCTCTCAGACAAATAAAAATGCCAAAGCAGCCTCGCCGCCACCGAGCGGAAGGGCTTCCATTTCTCGGCCATCGTGACAAATTCGTCCGAACCTGGTCGCGACGGCAATCCGGCGAGCTTTTGATACGCGGCGTGGAGCGCGATGTCGCCTTTCGGCATAATGTCAGGCCGCAGCAGGGCCATCAGCAGATAGATGTCACTCGTCCATTCGCCGACGCCTTTTAGTTTGATCAACTCGGCTTTCACATCCTCGTCCGAAAGCCGGTGAAGATTCTTCAGGTCGAGCCGCTCTTCCAAAATCGCCTCGGATAGGTGCCGGGCATACGCGGTCTTTTGTCGGCTGAAGCCGATCTTTTTTAGCTCAACATCATTCAACTCAAGCAAAGCGTGCGGCGTTACGTTACCGACATGAGCCGCAAGCTTATCGAAACAAGCCTTCGCCGAAGCCAGAGAAACCTGCTGCTCCAAAATTATGTAAAGCAGCGTCGGAAAACCCGGTTCGCGGTCCCAAAGTGGCGGTGTCCCGTGTTTTTCATAGACATGGGCTAATATAGGATCGCCCACCGCCAGCGACCGGCAAGCCGTCGCGAGCGACCGTTTGTTCAGGGTTTTGATCGCGAGCCTTGTCATTTGGGTGAATACGCATCATACCGCCTTTTGCGGTAGCTAAGCACGTGTACAAGGTTTCGCACGGAAGGAATTGCTATATAATTCAGGCCGGCTTCAAAAGACCGTTTGTTGGCTTTTCAAGACCTTAGGAAGAAAATGGCCGAGGGTTTTGACTAACCTGGATGCATATGTCCGAAAAACATTACCGAAACTGTAACCTTTGCGAGGCCATTTGCGGGATTGAGATCACGCATGAGGATGGAAAGATCCTTTCGATCGTCGGCGACAAGCTCGATCCGTTTTCGCGCGGGCATATTTGCCCGAAGGCCTTGGCGTTGAAGGATATTTATGAGGACGGTGATCGCCTTCGTGGGCCGGTTCGGCGGACGGATAGCGGATGGGAAGAGATCGGGTGGGACGAGGCGTTTGATAAGACAGCCCGGATGATTCGCGATGTGCAGGAACGGTTTGGGCGGGACGCGGTGGCGGTTTATCAGGGTAATCCGTCGGTGCACAATTTGGGCACGATGCTGAACAGCAGGGAACTGCTGAAGGCGCTGAGGACGAAGAACAATTATTCGGCGACTTCGGTCGATCAGCTTCCGCATCATTTTGCGAGTTGGGCGATGTTGGGGCATCAGTTTTTAATACCCGTGCCGGACATCGACCGGACGGATTATTTTTTGATTTTGGGCGCGAACCCGCTGGCTTCGAACGGGAGTTTGATGACCGCGCCGGACATCATCCATCGGATGGAGGCGATCAGAAAACGCAGCGGGAAGATCGTGCTGATCGATCCGCGGCGGACCGAGACGACGCGCATCACGGACGAGCATTTTTTCATCCGGCCGTCGACCGACGCCTTTTTGCTTTTGGCGACCGTTAACACGTTGTTTGCCGAAGATTTGGTTGATCTCGGACGGCTTGCCGATTTTACCGACGGGGCCGAAAGTTTGCGGATCGCGTCGGCTGAATTTACACCGGAGATGGCGGGAGGTTTGACGGGCATCTCAGCCGACGAAATTAAAAGATTGACGCGCGAATTTGCGGTGGCGAAGAGTGCTGTTTGTTACGGGCGGATCGGGCTTTCGACGCAGAAGTTCGGCGGGCTGTGCCAATGGCTGATAAATGCGATCAATATTTTGACGGGCAATTTCGACCGTCCGGGCGGTGCTATGTTTACCTCGCCGGCGTTCGATCTGTTGCAAACGTCGAAAGGCGGAGACATACATAACCGCTGGCAAAGCCGCGTGCGAAAACTGCCCGAATTTATGGGCGAACTCCCGGTCGCAGCCCTGGCCGAAGAGATGCTGACGCCCGGTGAAGGTCAGATCAAAGCGTTGGTGACGAGCTGCGGCAATCCGGTGCTGTCTACGCCGAACGGAGGGCAACTTGATAAGGCATTGGAAGGACTTGAGTTTATGGTTTCGATCGATTTCTACATCAACGAAACCACTCGACACGCGAACCTGATTCTGCCGCCGGTGACGAACCTTGAAAGTTCGCATTACGACATAATTTTCAATACGTTTGCGGTCCGAAATACTGCCAAATATTAAGGGCCG
>CADEEU010000047.1 GCA_902826385.1 uncultured Acidobacteriota bacterium
TTTTTGAAAGTGGTGAAGTAGTGCGTTTTGAAAAACTCCAGCTCCCACAGAAGTTTTTCGGTATCAAATTTTAAGCGAGACGCGACGGAATCGGTTTCATAGGCGGTTGCCGTCGCAGCTTGTATTTTGGGGATAAGATCGATGGCCTTAATTATCAGCTCTTCTCGCCTTTCTTCGTCTGCGCTCTGCATTTCATCACGAAGAATCCGGTCGCCAAAATCTTCCAGCACGATTACACCGAGTCCCTCATCAAAATCCAGCACCCGAGCGACGGGAAGTCCGGCTGTTTGAAAAAGATTCGTGACGTCGAGATAACTTTGCTCGCGTTCAATAAACGCGTCCGGATAAACGCACGCTATCGCCGAGCCGCCATGCCATCCGATACGAAAATATTCACGCGTCGAAGCGTCCGGCGTGAGCTGCTGAAAGGACAGCGACTCGCCCCGCTCGGCAAGAAACCGTTCCAATCTTTCTTGAAACTCGGACATAAACACTTTCGCGGCTGTGCCGCTCTATTTGCGGAAAAGCTACGCTTCTCCGAAATCTCGCTATTAGATTTCCCGCGGCTGTGCCGCCGCGTCCCACTGTCGGAAAGCGGGCGGCATAGCCGCAAAACTTACGAGGCACCCCGGAAAAGCATAGCTTTTCCGCAAATAGACGGGCAAAGCCCGAAGAAGATCATCAGACTTTCATGAAGACCTCGCCAAAACTCGAAGAAGGCACAACAGCAGATGACCCTTCAACAGCCGCATTAATTCAACGGCACGATATAGTTTTCGCCCTGAATATATCCTTTCAACGCTTTCTCAGGAATTTCCGGGCAGTTTCGCACCATTTCGGCCCGGACGATGGCGGCGTTTTCGAAGTGTTCGCCGGGTTCTATCGTAACGTCGTCGGCAATAATCGTGCGGTAAAGATTAACGTCGTCGCCGACCGAAACGTCGTCCCACATTACCGAATCCCGAATGGACGCGCCGGGCGATACGTGACAGTTCGCACCGGCAAAAACGTCGGCATCTTTCATCATCGCGAGCGAAATATCGAGGTAACGCGGGATCGTCGAAAGCTCAAACCAGTTGCCGTCCGTCACGTGGGCCGCGATCTTTTCTCCTTTGGCGAGCGCCGGATTGTAAAAGGTCGGAACGATGTCCGAATAAACTCCGCGAGGGATATAATCGAAAACGCGCGGTTCCATTATGTGAATTCCGGTGAACATGCACGGTACAAAAAGCTCGTGCTCGGTGTCGCGGATCTCTTCTTCGGTCAGCGGCCGTGCAAAATCGCCAAATCCTTTTACAAAACCGTCTTCAATATCCACGATCGTGAATTTTTCACGCTTGTGATTTTCCTTCAAAACCATCGTCGCGATCGCACCCGAAGCTTTATGAGTTTCGATCGCGGCCGCAATGTCGATGTCTGTAATAATTTTGCCGTTGACGATGAGGAATGTGTCGTCTTGCAAAAGTTCCCGTGCGTTATCCAAAGCTCCGGCTGTGCCCAGAATCTTCGGCACCTCGCGAGTGTAGTCTATCTTGACGCCGAAACGGCTGCCGTCGCCGAGAGCGTCGATCACCGATTCAGGCTGATGATGCAGATTGACGACAAACTCTTTCAGGCCGAACGTTGCCAAATATTCCGCCACGTATCCAACCAGCGGTTTGCCAAGAAAGGGAATCGCCGGCTTGGTCCTATCGATTGTCAGCGGAAAAAGCCGCGTACCAAACCCGGCGGCAAGGATCATCGTTTTCATAAGCGAGATCGGTCGAGAAAATCAGATTTAACTTTACGGTAACGTGTTTGATTTGCCAACTTCGGGCCTTTCCGAGGACAAAAAACCCGCCCACGCACGTTAAATCTCACCCACGCGGTCAAAAACTCGCTCCCACAGACAAAAAAGTCGTGTTCACAAACTAAAAAGTGATTCCGAGAACCTCAAAAGTCATTCTGAGAACCTCAAAAGTCATTCCGAGAACCTCAAAAGTCATTCCGGGAACTTCAAAAGTCGTTCTGAGAACCTCGAAAGTCATTCCGAGAACTTCAAAAGTCATTCCGAGAACTTCAAAAGTCATTCCGAGAACTTCAAAAGTCATTCTGAGAACTTCAAAAGTCATTCTGAGAACTTCAAAAGTCACTCCCGCAAACAAAAAAGTCATTCCCGCAAACAAAAAAGTCATTCCCGCAAACGAAAAAGTCATTCCCGCGAACGAAGGAATCGTTTCTTTGCACGATTTAATGGGATTTCAACCCTAATCCGAGACAAATTGCTTCAAAAATTGATTTTCCGGTTCGCGGATGGAAGAAAATCAGTTCAAAATGTCTTAATTTTGTCCGCAAGCGGAAAAGCGGCCGGCAACGGAGATGACGAAAACAAGAAAAAGACGAATCGAATCTTCTCAACCCGAATCAAAATGAACAGCGTATTCCCAAAAAACGACCGAAAAGAGATCTTCGGCTGGATGATGTACGACTGGGCGAACTCCGCCTTTTTTACGACCATTGTCGGCGTTTTAATCGGGCCCTATTTGTTGAGTCTTGCGGAAAAAGCGGTCGGCGCGGACGGAGTAATCCTCGACCTGGTACTTTTCAAGGTAACTCCGAAAGGCCTGCCCGCCTTTTGCACGGCGATCTCGGTCCTTTCGATGGTGATATTTCTGCCCGTGCTGGGCGCGATAGCGGACTACACGCATTTAAAGAAAGTCTTGATGGCAATTTTCTGTTACGCGGGTGTGATAGCTGGTTCGCTGCTGTTTTTTGTAACCGAATCTTACATAGCGTGCAGCGTGCTCTTTATAGTAGCTAACATGAGCTTTGCGGCGGCGAATGTTTTTTACAACGCGTTTCTGATCGATATCACGACCGAAGACAAACGCGACAAGGTTTCCAGCTACGGCTACGGACTTGGTTATTTGAGCGGTTTTTTCATGCTGATCCTGAATCTGATCTTTATATCAAAAGCAGAATCGTTCGGTATTTCGACCGGACTGGCCGTAAGGATCTCATTTCTGGCCGCGTCGCTTTGGTGGGGACTTTTTGCCGCGATAACTTTTTATCTCGTGAAAACCCGCGGGGCCGTAAAGGAAGTACCGGAACAAAAAAATCTTGTAACAGTCGGCTTCGGCGAGCTGTGGCAAACGCTGAAAGAACTGAAACGTCTGCGGTTCACGATGTTGTTTCTCATTGCGTATCTTTTCTACAACGACGGAATCCAAACTGTGATTCTTCAATCATCCGTCTTTATTTCTTACGAGCTTTTCTCATCAAAAGGGCTTGAAGTCGATAATTCCTTCTTGATAATAATTTTCTGCATTGCCCAGATCTCGGCGTTTGCGGGCGCTCTTATTTTTGAACGCATCGCAAGATTGATCGGGGCAAAACGAACGATAATTTTGTCGCTTGTTGTCTGGTGCGGCATTGTTATCTACGCCTATGCTTTTTTTGCGACGGCCACACAAGCCTACATTATGGGCGGATTCATCGGAATGGTGCTCGGTGCGGCACAAGCATTGTCGCGGTCGCTCTATTCACAGATGATTCCCGCCGGACGCGAATCTTCATTCTTTGGCCTGTACGAGATTTCGGAAAAAGGAACTTCGTGGATGGGGCAATTGATGTTTACGATAATCGTCGGGGCCACCGGTTCGTTCCGCCAGGCAATTCTGGGCCTTATATTCTTCTTTATTGTGGGCAGCATTGTTTTGCTGTTTACCGATACTACGCGGGCGATCCACGAGGCCGGAAACCTGACGCCGGACGAAGCAGAAGCGTCCGGAAAACTTTAGTTTGCCGATAATTTGGCATCCTTTGCTACTCGGATATAATTGGGAGAAGAACAAACTGAAGTTTTGTTCGACATAAAAATCGTGATCGAAAACACAGAAGGAAAAATCGTGACCATATTCGGCGGCTCGAAATGCTCCGCCGATTCGGGCGAGTATAAAGACGCTCGGGAGCTCGGCGGAAGACTGGCTGAGGCCGGTTTTACTATCTGCACAGGCGGATATCTCGGCGTAATGGAAGCCGCTTCCCGCGGAGCACGCGAAAAGGGCGGCCGCGTGTTCGGCATTGTCATGAACCAGTTTAAGTCAGAGCCGAACCGCTACCTGACCGACAAGGTCGCGACTGATCATTTTTACGACCGGCTGCAGAATTTGATCACGCGCTCGGTCGGTTTTGTCGCCTTTCGCGGCGGAATGGGAACCGTGACGGAAGTTTCGCTCGTTTGGAACAAGCTGCAGACGGGCGTGCTGGCTCGCCGGCCGCTTGTGCTCGTCGGCGAATGCTGGAAAAGCGTCGTCGATAGCTGGAAAGAGAATCTTGTCGTTTCGAACAACGACGTCGGTTTTCTGGACTTTGCCGAGAATGCGGAACAGGCCAGCCAGATGATTTCGACGAAAGCTAAAGGAGTCGTGGTTTAATGAATTGTCCTAAATGCACAATGCCGGTTGGTGACAATGCAAAGTTCTGCGGATCATGCGGATTTACCATTCAGGCACAGGAGTCTGTTCCTCCCCCGCCACCGCCGCCGCCGCCTCCGGCTGCTCCGGCGAGTCAGCAGAATTATCCTGCCGGCGGTGCATTTCATTTCGACGCCGACGGAAAAGGCCGGGGACGCGGTTATACGTGGGAAATAATTCACCAGGGAGCTTTTGCGCTTGCAATAGTTCAGCTCGGTGCCGATCAGGCCATTTCTGCCGAGGCGGGAGCTATGGTTTCGATGTCCGCGAATATCGATCTTGATTCGCAGATGAAAGGCGGAGTCTTCGGCGCCTTAAAGCGAGCTGTGGGCGGAGAATCCGCGTTTGTTTCTACATTTACTTCTCGCGGCGGACCCGGCGAGGTAACGCTGGCCCCGGGCTCGCCCGGTGACGTGGCCGGAATTGAGATGAACAATCAAACTTTTATGGTCCAGTCGAGTTCCTATTTGGCTGGCGATACAAGTTTGACGGTCGATACTAAATTCGGCGGAGCGAAATCTTTCTTTGGCGGAGAAGGACTTTTTGTTCTTCAGGTTTCCGGTACCGGATTACTTCTGGTTTCCTCGTTTGGAGCTATCCATCGCAAAACGCTCCGGCCGGGCGAAAAATATGTGATCGACACCGGACATTTGGTCGCATGGGAAGGCCACATGCAATACAGCCTGCGAAAAGCAGCGAGCGGCTTTTTCAAAAGCTTTTTGAGCGGTGAAGGCATGGTCGCGGAATTCGCCGGTCCCGGCGAAGTGCTCATCCAGACACGCAACCTGGCCGCATTCGCCGCCATGCTAAAGCCGTATTTGCCAACGCAGGGCAGTTAGCTAACTAAGATGGGCTTTTTCGGTCTATCTTTTTTTCTCTCTTCCTCTTTTTCTGTGGTAATAACTCTTAACCACTTAAGTAGAGGACCAGGATAAATAAGAGAAAGCTGTGTCAAGAGTTTATCGAATTGAATATCCGCTGCTTATTTCAAGGATATTCGATACTGATCTTACAAAATGATTTCTGACGACAATTTCGAAGGAGCGGATTTACCAGGCGAAACCGCTCCTGAGATTCGGCTCCGCGCCAGAGCTGTCTCGCGGGGAGTAGCCATCGGCATGATCGTCTGCTTTCACGGTGCCAATCGTCAGTTCTACCGCATCGATCTAAAAGATTCTCAAATCGAACACGAACTTAAACGGCTCGACAAAGCGATCGGCGTCGCCAAACGGCAACTGGACAAAATAGTTTCGCGCAAACAAGGTCGCATCGCGGAATCCGGCCCAGGCATCTTTGAATCGCACCGCATGCTGATCGCAGATTCATCGCTCCAATCTAAATTTGAGAAAGAGATTTACGACCAGAAAGTAAATGCGGAGTGGGCGATCAAGCTCATAACGGATGTCTACGTAGCAAAATACAAGGCAATCGAAGACGAACATCTGCGTGACCGCTACATTGATATCGAGGATGTTTCCGACCGCATTCTGGCCGCACTCGGTAGTACGCCCGCAGCGAAACGGGCGTTCGCTAAGGATTCGATCGTAGCAGCAAAAGATCTAAAACCTTCCACGCTGGTCGAACTCGCAGACCACGGGCCGCAGGCCGTAATTACAGAGAACGGCGGCTGGACCTCGCACACATTTATCCTTGCACGCGAGATGAACTGGCCGGCTGTAACCGGCGTAAAACGAATTCTTCGGCGTGTCAAAACCGGCGATCTGGCGATAGTCGACGGCTATGGCGGGCACGTGATAATAAATCCAACTCGCGAGACTTTAGAAAGTTATTCTTCCGAAGCTGCCCGTTTTCATAGCGGGCTGGCGGCTGCCTCCGCGATTTCGTCGGGTCCCGTAAAGACTCTGGACGGAAGGCAGATAAGAATTTTCGCCAATTCCGACGCTCCGGCGGTTTATCGCAAGGCCAAAACGCTTGGCGCACAAGGAATTGGCCTATATCGGTCGGAATTTCTCTTTAACAGGTTCCGTGGCTTTCCGACGGAAGCCGAACAGGTTGAGGCATATCGTGTAATCGCCGATGCAGCAGGCGATGGCGGGGTTAAGATTCGCACTTTCGATCTCGGGGCCGATCAACTGCTCGACCAAAACGCCGCAAGGGAGAAAAATCCGGCACTTGGGATGCGTGCAATAAGGCTTGGCCTCGGCTATAAAAAACTTCTGAGGACGCAGCTTCGCGCTTTGTTACGCGCGTCGTTCGGCCGAAAGATCGACATCGTTATCCCTATGATCTCCGGTGTTTCAGAGATCCGGGCGGTTCGCGCGCTTCTCGAGCACGAACGTGAACAGCTTGCCGCAAAAGGCAAAGAGACAGGTTCGCCGCTCCTCGGGGCAATGGTTGAAGTCCCTTCGGCGGTGCTGGTAATCGAAGAGATCGTTAAGGAAACAGATTTCTTATGTCTCGGAACCAACGACCTTATCCAATATCTTCTCGCGGCCGACCGCGATAACGAATCCGTAGCCGGATGGTTCCGGACTTTGCATCCGGCGGTGCTTCGGGCCATTAGCGGCGTCTTGAAGTCCGCAGCGAACGCGGGAAAACCGGCTATAGTTTGCGGCGAAATGGCCGGCTCGCCTTATTACGTACCCGTACTGCTTGGACTCGGAGCGACGGAGTTAAGCATGAATGTTCATTCTATCGCCCGTGTTAGAAAGATCGTTACCGGCGTGGCGCTCGAAGAAACAAAGAAACTAGCCGCCGCCATCGAGTCTTTGGCAACTGTCGAAGAGATCGAGGACACCGTGAGTCAACACTTAAAAAAGAACTGGGGCCACCTATTTCCTCAGGATTTTTCTTTTTCGTCCTAGAAATAAGCCAACCTGCATAACTTGGTTTTTGATGTTCAACATTTTTTGCTATACTTTGCCGTGCCTTAAATCGGAGCAGGTCGGGCAGTCGCTTGCCGCAAGTCGGTAAGAGGAAAGTCCGAACACCAAAGGGCAGCGAGCCGGATAACGTCCGGGCATTCGCCGAAAGGCGGATGACGACAAGTGCAACAGAAAGCAAACCGGCCGCCCTAGGGCGGTCACGGGTGAAATGGTGAGGTAAAAGCTCACCGGCGTGTTTTGGTAACAAACGCGGCCAGGTAAACTCCTCGCGGTGCAAGACCAAATAGGGAAACGCGGACCGGGCTGCCCGTCCGGGCGTCGGCATTAGCCGGCAGCGTTTCCGGGTAGGTCGCTTGAGCTGTTCGGCGACGGACAGCCTAGATGAATGATTGCCGCCCGCTTAGGCGGGAACAAAATTCGGCTTATAGATCTGCTCCGATTACCAAGGCGCTCGGACCATTTACCCCTAAAGGAGAAGACAGTCAAAACGTTTTATGGCAAACCGTAAAGGTGTATTTATTGGCGCGTACGTGCCTAATGAACTTAAAGAATCGCTTCGCCGCCGCGCCGCCGCCGAGCACAGAACTCTTTCACAGGAAATAACCAGAATTCTGGTCGAGGCCGTGCACGGCAAAGGCCTGCCGGCGGGAAGTGTGGATAGACGAGGAAATGCGACGATTCCCCGACGCCGTACCACGGACCCGCTTCCGAGACGCCGTGCCGATGATCAGCCGTTCGTAGCTTCTGAAGGAAAAAAGAAATAACCGTCAGTTTCTAATTAAATTAGACGCCGGATGCCTCTGGGCCGCCCGGCGTTTTTCGTTTTAGCCAAGCGTATTTGGTAGAATTTCGATAGATGGGAAGCAAAACAGTTCTGGTCGCGCTAGCCGCGTGCGCTCTCGGATTTATCGGCGGCTTTATGTTTGCGAATTCGTTGAACCGAAGCGAACTGGCTTCGAAATCGACCTCTATTGAACAGCCTGCAAACAGTCAGCCAACGAATCAGCAGACGGCAGGAAATATTCTTTCGCCCGAAGAGATCAAGAGCCGCATCGCCGCCGCCGACCAGAATCCAAATGATTTCTCGTATCAGAAAAGTCTCGGCCTTTCGCTTTACAGGTATGCTTCGCTGAAACAGGACGCCTCGCTTATTCCGGAAACGATCCGGATAATGCAGCGAGCATCGGAAATTGATCCTGCCGACCGCGATTTGCAGATCGGGCTAGGGAATGCTCATTTCGACGCCGGATATTTCAATAAGGACAATCCCAGCTTTGAACGCGCTCGTGAGTTTTATAACAAAGCGCTAACTCGCGTCCCGACCGATGTCGATGTTCGCGCCGATCTGGCCTTAACCTATTTTCTGCAGGAGCCGCCGGATTTAAAAACAGCCGTCGCGGAATTCGAGAAAGGCCTCGCGATAAACCCGAAACACGAACGGTCGCTTCAGTTTTTGACGCAAACTTACGTCAAACAAAATGAGATCGTCAAGGCCTCGGAAACTCTGGACCGGCTAAAGGCAGCCAACCCGTCAAACTCCTCAATCGGCGAACTGACCGGCCTGATAACCGGCGGGAATCCGGCAATCAAATGAAAGAAGCTTTTTTTATACTGCTCGTGCTTCTTGTTCTTGCCGGCCTGACCCTTTACCGTTATCGCAGGCAGATCAAGACCGTTTTGGAATTTTGGCGTTCTATTCAGACTATCCGCGGACAGGCGAAAGCGTCCAACGAACAACTTCGCGATGAACCTGTTTCAGCGGGCCCGCTGGTAAATTGTCCAAAGTGCGGAACCTGGGTGCCGGAGGAAAAAGCGATCCGCTTGGGAAAGTCGGCTTTTTATTGTTCTACGAAATGTTTGGAGGCGAGCGTCAAGACAGGCTGATTGGCGTTTATCCGAGGAAGTTTCTCGTGTACCAGCCGATCAATTGTTCGCCGAAAAGCAGGGCGAGCAATGAGCCGGTCCCGAGGAAAATACCGAAGGGTATTTGCGCCTGCATGTCTTTATCCTTCTGGCGAGAAATCAAAAATATGCCGATGACCGCGCCCGAAAAAGCTCCAAGAAATATCGAAAGCAGCGTCAGACGCCAGCCCAGCAGAGCGCCAACGCCGAGCATCATTTTTACGTCGCCGAGACCCATTGCCTCGACCCCGCGAAGCCGCTTCCACAACTCCCCGACAAGCCAAAGCGAACCGCCGCCCGCAAGTGCTCCGGCAAGCGCGCTCACGAGCGAAGCCGCCCAAGCCGGATAAGCAGCCATCAATGTTGCCGGTGTGTACTGCATATCGCTGAAATACTCGGTTCCAAAAACGAGCGGATAAACCAGCCGGACGAGAATTACAAATACAAACAACGGATATGTGATCACGTTCGGCAAAATCATATGTCCCGCGTCGATAAAAATGAGCGAGATCATAACCGCCGCGAAAATTAGAGCGATTGGCAGAAACGCACTCAAACCGATCTGCCAGAATACGATCGCGAAAACTACTCCGGTTAAAAATTCGACGGCCGGATAGCGGGCCGATATCGGCACCTTACAGTTTCGGCATTTGCCGCCGAGAATAAGCCAGCTCAAGATTGGAATATTGTCGTAGGGCTTGATAGCCGAACCGCACTTAGGACAGGCCGAATTCGGAAACACGATCGACTGTTCGTTCGGCACACGGTGAATGACAACGTTGAGAAAACTTCCGACGACCGAGCCGAAAATTAGGGCAAGACCAACACCGACGTAGTTCGGCAAACCCGTTATTGCTTCGAATGAAGAGAAGGCTAGTAAGATCATGTGCGCGAAAGGAAGGAAAGAAGTCCGTAAAAACGAAAGGAGGATGCGTTACTACATCCTCCAAAAATAATAGTGATTTCCTTCAAAAAAGGGAAGCCTAATGCGACATCACACGGCTTCCGACTGCGATGTAAAGTTAAACTCCTTCAACTTCAAAGCCGGCAGCAGCGAACCGCCGCCGCCTTCGGAACTGCCGACGCGTTCGGGTTTGCCGACTGCAAGAACATTGCCCGGTCCAAGCATTTTGACCGTCGATTGGTTAAACCTGAAGTTCTTTAGCGGATAGGCGATCTTTCCGTTCTCGATCCACCAAACGCCATCGCGAGTCAGTCCGGTAGAACTCGCAGTTCGCGGGTCGGTCGCGCGGATATACCAGAAACGGCCTACTAAAATACCGCGTTCGGTGGACTTTATCATTTCCTCAACGGACATTGCTGCTCCACTCGATTCCATAATAGTGTTTACGGGTCCCGGAGTTGGCTCGGCACCTTTTTGCTTGGCCCAGAACCGATTGTAGGTAAGATTTTTAAGCACGCCGTTTTCGACCATCGAAATCTTCTGAGCCGGAATGCCGCCGCCCGCACCGCCTCCGCCGCCAAAACCACTGCCGAAGCCTCCACCTCCGCCGGCCGACTGTGAGCCCGGCAAATCAGCGTGCCAGGGATCGCTATAAATCGTCACCTTTTCATCGAAGACTTTTTCTCCGACTTTTGTCTTTCCGCCTGGAGCAGAAAAAGGGCTTCGGCCCTCGTCCGCCGTTCGGGCGTTGGAACCGAAACCAAAGCCCCCGATCAGATCGGCGACGGCCTGCGGCTCAAGGATGACCGTGTAGATTCCCGGATCGATCACGCGTGCATTACGTCCATCGAGAGCCTTTCGGATGGATTCCCGAGCGATCCGCATCGTGTCGAGCTTAGCAATGTCGTTATGGCTGCGTAGAAAATAGCCGGAACTTGTGCCGTCCGGTGTTCTAGCGGTTACCGAAAGCCCGACACCGGTCGATCGTTCATATTCGAAATTGCCGTTCTTCGTCGCACTGCCGCCGGCCTGCGAGTTGGCATTGTGAAACCCTGCTCCGATCACGCCGCTTTTCTCGCATTCGCTCAAGATCGTACCGATCTGCCTGGCCCTGTCAGCCAACGATAGATTGGCGGTCGCCTCAAAATATGAGTTGACTGGTTTGTAGGTTTGTTTGCCGAGGGTCGGCATATATTCACGGTCCGGCGGAGCGTTACGGGCGATCTTTTCCGCTTGTTCCACCATTGATTTGAGGCTAGGTTCGTCCAAATCGTTAGTTGAGGCAGAGCCGCGTTTACCACCGATCCAAACCGTGACGCTCGCCGAACGACCTTCGCGCGTTCCGCTGGTAAGCACGTTGTTAGCGGCAAACCGCAGGTGGGATTGTTTGTTGCTGCCGATGGCGGCACTCGCGTCGTCGGCAGTGACCATCGACAAAATTTTCCCCGTAAGCGTTTTTACTTCCTGTTCCGTTAGCAGCATTAGTTGTGGTCCTCCATCTGCCCGGAACTTGCACCGGACGCCGTGTTCAATACGTTGATCTGTCTAAACCTCGCCGGCGGACAGCCGTGCGAAACCGCGTTTGACTGGCCTGGCTCGCCCTTGCCGTCATTCGGCGAACCGGGAATTTCATACGTTGCCTCGCCTCCAAGCCCGTCGAGCGATCCCCAGAAATCGGTCGTTCGGGACTGGTACGCTACATCGCGCAGCATTCCGGTAACCTTTCCGCCTTTTATCTCCCAAAAAGTCTGGCCGCCGAACTGGAAGTTGTACCGCTGCTGATCGATCGAATAACTGCCGCGTCCGTAAATGAGAATTCCCTTATCCACATCGGCGATAAGGTCGTCCTGCGTAACGTTCTGCTTTGAAGGCGTGAGCGAGACGTTCGGCATTCGAGGAAATGGAACGCTGCCCCAACTGTCGGCGTGCAGACAGCCGTACGATTTCGATTTGCCGACAAGTTTTGCCGTGTCGCGAGTAGTTTGCCAATCAACGAACACTCCGTCCTTAACCAAATGCCAGCTTTGTCCCGGAACACCTTCGTCGTCATAACCAACGGTCGCCATACCCTGTGGCTGAGTACGGTCGGCGACAAAATTTACCATCTTTGAACCGAACTGAAGTTTGCCGGTTTTGTCCGGCGTGAGGAAACTCGTGCCCGCGTAATTGGCTTCCCATAACATCGCACGGTCGAGTTCAGTCGGGTGGCCGACCGATTCGTGGATCGTCAGGAAAAGGTGCGATGGATGCAGGACAAGATCATATTTGCCGGGCTGTACACTCGGGGCCTTCAATTTCATGACCGCATGTTCGGCGGCCTGTTTTGCTTCAGCGACCCAGTCATGCTTTGTCAGATATTCGAATCCTATTTGCTGAGCTTCGCGAAGTGAATTTACCGATTGAAAATCGCCGGGAGCGACCGCGGTCGCCGAGAAGCTCGGATTAGTGCGAATGATGTATTGCTCGATTCGCGATCCGTCCGAATTGGCGAGATATTTTTGCTCGTTCACCGAAGCCAGAGACGAGTTAACGAAGTTGATTCCTTTCACGCCTAGAGCCGCCTCGTTAATCTTCAACAGAATCGCAATTTTTTCGTCAGCAGGCACGTCAAAAGGATCCCGTTCGAATGAGCTTTTCCACGTCGTTACGACCTTCGGTGTCGGTACAAGCTCGATCTTCTTTCGTGTGATTGCGGAATTTGCCTTAGCGATTGCTGCCGCTTCGCCTGTGACGCGTTTCACCTCTTCGACGGTGACCAAAGGACTCGCAGCAAAACCCCAGGTACCGTTAATCAAAACGCGCACGCCAAAGCCGAAGTTTTGGCCGCTGGAAACATTCAGCACCTGTTTTTCTCTGGTGTTAACAGCTTCGAGTCGATAGCGATTTATTCGGATGTCCGCGTAAGACGCTCCGAGCTTCTTTGCGGTCGAAAGCGCCGCGTCGGCGAGTGCGTCTTTATTGACCGAATCAAGTGCTGGCACCGCCCCATGTGCCTGGTACACCCAACTGGGCAGAGAAACAGCTCCGAGAGCAACGCTTGCGGTCTTAATGAAATCTCGGCGAGAAAAAGTCATTTAATCCCCCTTTTTTTTTCTGGATTTGTGTGAATCGGGAACAACCAAATTCTAGTTTGGTTCTGTTTCTGCGTCAAGGCATTCGGAGATCGAGGCCGCTGATCACGAAACGACCGGCCTAACCTGTTTGTCCTTTTCCGGGGCGTGAAACATAATAGACGTTGCGCCCTTTTTTATGAACCTCAAAATTGCCCCGACGATATTTGGCGTCGCCAGCGACGACCTTTGCCAAAGCCTAAGGTGGAGTAACCTTTTGCAAGCGGAACCCCAAGTGACCCTGTAGGAAACACTTCGCACAGTAAAGATTAGATATGCGGCCCGCGAGTTTATGAAATTTCCTCGAGCATCCGGAATTCTCCTGCACCCGACCTCGCTGCCGGGCGATTACGGCATTGGCGATCTGGGTCGTGAGGCGTATTCCTTCGTTAATTTTCTGGAAGAGGCCGGGCAGACTTATTGGCAGATCTTGCCACTCGGGCCGACGGGATATGGCGACTCACCGTATCAGTGCTTTTCTGCGTTTGCGGGAAATCTGCTGCTGATTTCGCCGGAAGCTCTGGTTGAGGACGGTTTTTTGACGCCGGAGCAAATCGCCCATCATCCGCCGTTCGAGGCACATCGCGTCGATTACGGCAGTGTTTACGAATGGAAAAACGGGATTCTTGCACAAGCTTACGAAGGGCTACAGCATTTAACGAGCGTTGATTTGCGGGGCAAGTTCGAAACTTTCGTCCAGGAAAACAATTGGTGGCTGGACGATTACGCTGTGTACAAAGCGGTGAAGGCTTCGCTAGGTCAGGCCCCGTGGTATGAATGGCCCACGCCGTTGAAGCTTCGGGATTTGGGAGCCCTGTCTGCGATCGCGGACGAACTTTACGACGAAATTCTCGCTCAAAAATTTTATCAGTTCCTTTTTTATCGACAGTGGAGTTTGCTGAAAGAGTACGCAAATAAACACGGCATAAAAATCGTCGGCGACATTCCGATCTTTGTCGCTCTGGATTCGTCCGATGTTTGGTGTAATCAGGATAAATTCAAGCTAAATCCCGACGGCTCGCCCCGCGTCGTCGCGGGCGTCCCGCCGGATTATTTTTCGAAAACCGGCCAGCTCTGGGGCAACCCGATCTACGACTGGGACGCTATGCGGAAAGATAATTTCCACTGGTGGATCGCACGGGTCGCATTTACCTTTCGCACGGTCGACGTTGTTCGCGTCGATCATTTTCGCGGTTTCGCTGCTTCATGGGAAGTCCCTGGCGGCGACAAAACCGCGGAGAACGGACGTTGGGTCGATGTCCCGGGCAAAGAGCTTTTTTCTACCTTCCGTCAGCATCTTGGCGAGCTTCCCGTGATCGCGGAAGATTTGGGCGTGATAACTCCGGATGTTGAAGAACTCCGCGACGGTTACGGATTTCCTGGAATGAAGATTCTGCAATTCGCCTTCGGCGGCGATGCGAAAAATCACGATCTGCCACATAACTACGTTCCAAACTGCGTAGCCTACACCGGCACGCACGACAACGACACCACCGTCGGTTGGTGGCTGTCGCAGGCCGGTGCCGGTTCGACACGCGATGCTGAAGAGATAAGCCGCGAACATCAATATTGCATGAAGTATCTGAACACGAGA
>CADEEU010000048.1 GCA_902826385.1 uncultured Acidobacteriota bacterium
ATGCTTATCTGCTTATTCCAAGCGAACTGGAATTGACGCCGATAGCACGAAGACGGTTAACGGCGATACGCGAATTTTCGGATCTCGGTGCCGGCTTTCGACTTGCTGCACTGGACCTTGAACTGAGAGGAGCGGGAAATATTCTGGGTGGACAGCAATCAGGGCATCTTGATGCGTTAGGATTCGATCTCTATACAAAGATGCTCGAACGAACGATTGCCGAGCTTCGCGGCGACGAAATTTCTGATGAAACCAGCGTCTCGATCAACCTCGGCATCGATGTGTCGATCCCGAAAGAATACATTGCCGAAGCGTCGCAACGCTTGCGAACGTACAAACGCATTTCATCGGCTGAAAACGAAGATGCGCTAATGCAGATCCATGCGGAGATCGAAGACCGTTACGGCCGGATTCCGCCATCGGTCGAAAACCTCTTCGAATACGGTCGATTGCGTAAACTGGCCGACCAAATGCACATCGTCTCAATAGACCGTTCGAAAGACGGTTTTGCGATCAAATTATCGGAAACTGCGAAGATAGCGCCGGAAAAACTTATGGAATATTTGGCGGATAACCCCTCAGCAGCGTTTTCACCAAACGGCATTTTTAGGATGAGCTTTGATGCGGAGGAGCCGATAGCCTCAGTTCGAGCTGTTTTGCAGGAGATCAGGATTTGATTTTGGTACGACGCCAGGACGTGGATGCTCGGTGCAATCCTGGTGCGGATTGACGTCGCAAACGAAAAGATTCGGGACTACTTCGCGGGTTTGTTTTCTTATCTCGTTGAAGGCAGTTGAATTAGAGTAATTTTTGCTGGTCCAGCCCAGTTTTTCACGATTACGCCAGACGAACTCGTAGGCTTCTTTTTCGCCGGCACCTTCGATATGTTTTGCTTCGTGCAGCAGAATAGCGGCCCGTTCGATCTCGTCTACCGGATACGTAAAGAAATCCGAATAGAGCGTGACGATCGCGAAAGGGAAGTTTGCGGCCGCAAATGCATTTTCCTTGGCGACAGACGCATTGAGCCAATTGTCGTTTGATTGGAAAACGGCAAGCCTTCGAAGCAAAAAGGCCTCACGCTGAAAGCCGCGTTCTTCCAGAACGTCTATCGAGGCTGAGACGGTTTTTCGCTGCTCGTAACTTATTGATTTTGCAGAGAATACCAATGATGCGTAAAATCCGGCAATCGATGCAAGACACACAAAAAGGAGAATAAGGAAGCGCCTTGCGATGCTTCTTGTTACGTTCGTTTCACCCGCAGACGAAACGACGGACAATTCCGAACCGCATCTGATGCAAGCGGAGGCGGTCGGATAGTTGACCAGTTGGCACTGAAAGCACTTTTTCTTCATTTCCGGAGGGCGTTTTTGCGCGGAAAAACTGCTATTATTTAAAAAGTTGCAATCAAGGCCGGTTCCAGACAACTGATTTGTGGGAACGATGCGGGGAACTTTACCCTAATTTCGTGCATCATAAGCCTTGATCAAATCGAAAATCGCTTCCGACCTCAAAGGAGTATTTGATGAAACATATTTATTCGATTCTTTTCTTGCTGTCTATTGTCGCGCTTGCGGGCGTAAGCGTATCGGCCCAGGAGACGCAGGAACGCGTTGTCGACGAGGTCGTTGCGCAGGTAAACGAGGGCGTGATCACGCTTTCGAAGATCAAGCGCGAAGCCAAAGCGATCGTGGATAACGCAGTGAAGGAAGGGAAACCACGCGACGAAGCCCAGAAAATGGTCGATGAAAAACAGGGCGAGATGATTGCCAATTTGATCAACGAAGAGCTTCTTATCCAAAAAGCTAAAGAATTGAACCTCGACTCTCAGATCGACGGCACGATCAACGAGCGTTTTGTGCAGATCATGAAGCAAAACAACATGAAAAGCATCGACGCACTTTATGCCGAAATGGAAAAGAGCGGCGTAGATCCGGTCGAGATTCGCGAGATGTGGCGTAAACAGGCGACGCGCGACCTTGTTTTGCAACGGGAAGTGCAGTCGAAAGAGTATTGGCGTCCGTCGGGTAAAGAACTTCGTGAATATTACGAAAAGAACAAGAGCAAATTCACAAAGCCTGAAACCATTTCGATGAGTGAGATATTCCTCAGTTTCGCCGGAAGGGACGAAAAAACGGTTCGCGAAAAAGCAAAGCAGCTAGTTGCTCAGCTCCGGGGCGGAGCGGATTTCGTAAAGGCAGTTACCGAGAATTCCGATCGTCCCGACGCAGCCACGACCAAAGGCAAAGTCGACACTATCGTTGTTAAGGACCTTGACGAAAAATTTGCAATGGCCGTAAAAGACGTCAAGGCCGGAGGGTACAGCGAGCCGATTGAGATCGACCAAATCGGAATCAACATCTTGAGGGTAGACGAAAGAACTCAGGCCAGCAGCGAGTCGTTTTTCGACGAAAATGCCGTTCGAATGGCAATCCTTGCCGAGCGGGCCCCGACGGCAACCAAAGAATTCATGACGACGCTGCGCAAAGATTCTTATATCAAGATCGGCGAAACCTATCGGCCAATCGTCTCGCCGATCTTGTTTGCAGAGGAAAGAAAAGAAAAGACAGGGGTTAAGACCGAAGAGACCAAGGCAAAAAACCCAAGCAAGTAGTTAATTTTTTAGCGATGAGTAAACGGCCCTTTGTGACAGAGGGCCGTTTTCAATTTCAACATGAGACTCGATGTTTTTCTAAAATTAAGCCGGCTAATACCACGACGTTCGTTGGCACAGGATTTTTGTGACAAGGGCTTGGTCAAAGTGAATGGAACCGAGGCGAAATCATCCAAGGATATAAAGACAGGTGACAGCATCGAGATTGCGCGTCGAAACACGGTGACAAAAATAGAAGTTATGGATGTTCCCGCCAAAAAGCAGCTTTCAAAAACCGAGGCCCAGGATATATTCAAAATTCTCTCGTCCGAAAAAAACAACGAAGGAGAGTTCTGGCCTAAAATTTCCTTAATCGCTGCTTCATAGATCTCAACCTTTTTCTTGGCTCTTTTCACGTCCGGGTGAGCGGGTTGCAGCGTTTCAAGAAGTCTCATCAAATCCGCTTCCAACTCGACTTTTCGAACCATCAGCTTTCCTAAGGCGAGAGTAAGCCGTTGCGTACCACCAGTAACATTTGCAAGGCGATCTGATTCTTTTTGGAGAAGTTTCAATGAGACTCGAATCTCTTTGACTTTTGGATAGTCGTCAGTGTACTCAAGCAAATTAGCTTCGAGGTCCGATTCCAAATCAGCTCTTCTTAATCTGAGCTCTGCAAAGGCCGGTGAGCCTTTATAGTCGGCAATCGTGCGTGCCGAATCTGCTTTCGTCTGAGCGAACGAAAAAACACAGCCAGCACAAACTACAAGTAGATTAATCGCAATATATTTTCCGATTATCATCATTGTCCCGTACCCGTAGAAAAAGTTTTTTCATCTAGGTTCTGATTAAAGGCAAACTCAGAAAAACTGAAATTCCACTCAATCTCGGTCGTGCCGTTTTGGCCGGTCACTGAATAAACAATATTGTAACCGTGCGGAAGCATCAGCCCCTTTTCGTCTTTAAAGTCCGAAAAGTGTTCGACGACTTTGTGGCGGGTTTCGCTAAATCTACTGGATTGTTCAGGTGTTCGACCTATGCCAGCGGAAGAAGTTCTCTTGTATTCAGTGCGAACATGTCTGAAGGTGTCTTTGTCAAAGTAAAGTTTGACTTCGACGTCACCACCGCCCTTGCGTGAGTATCCGAGAACATACGCCTCCTTTCCGTCAATCTTTTTGATTCCATCTGCCGAAAATTTAGCTTTTTCTGTCGATGCCGCAAGTATCCAGGTGCTGGCGAGCCAGCCGCTCCAAACACTATCCTCAATTATCCAACTGTTGGACTGTACAAAATTACCCAGTACCGACCGAACACCGTTGTCAGCAAAACCGATATAGGATTTTTTCCCATCGGAAACAAACCTTTCACCCGAATAATCGTTTGCATTTAGGGTAATGCCGAAAAAATTCTTCGTATTGGCGGAAACCAAAACAACTCGTCCCTCGGCCGCTTGGTTCTTCTGCGAAACAAACTTCACAAGTGCGTGGCCAATCGCCATTCTATTTTTGATTGAGGCACGCACTTCGGCATTTCCGAGGGACTCAAGGTGTTTGGCGACTATTTCTTCCGATTTGAGTTTTTGTCCAAAAGCGGACGTTGCCACGAGAGCGGTGACAATTAACAACGCAATGTGGGTGAAAGGTCTTTTCATCAAGTGCTCCTTATTCAAATAGAGAAAGTATAATTGATTTTATTAACCGAGCACTGCGGCATTTTTATTTGTTACGGAATTGAGTTTCTGAAAAGCATCACACGAATCGAGCGCTGGAACATCTGCTTCGATTAGACCATCGCCGTAACGGTTGCCAGCGAGGAGGTTTTCGAAGTAGGTTGTTATGCTGTCGAGAATCTCGTTTGCCGAATGCGAATGGTATAGGGTTTGGCGAAATTGAGCTCCGCCGGGCAGGCCTTTTGTGAATTGGCCCGCAAGCTGTTTCATTTTGCCAAGCGCAACTATCTCTGGCATTTCTTCGCGGCACGAAGAGAAAAATTCGAGCAGGACGCTCTTTTTTTCCGCGAGATCGGGATAATAGGGTTCACGGCCATCCAGAACATCTTTTATCTGCCGAAAGATCCACGGATTTTGCATCGCACCGCGGCCGATAAGTATGCCATCGGTCCCGGCTTCTCGCCAGTGTTTCAGACCGTACTCGATCGTCGTTATATCTCCGTTTCCGGAGACTGGAACGCTGACCGCCTGTTTAACCTGCCGGATCAAATCCCAATTAGCCAGGCCTTTGTAACCCTGTTCGCGCGTGCGGCCGTGTACTTGTATGTGTTCGACGCCGCATTGCTCCGCCATTTTAGCTGCTTCGACAACGTTGATCGAAGCGTCGGAATAACCGGTGCGTAACTTTAACGTCAGGGGAATAGTTATAGACTTTTTGATCTCTTTGAGAATTTCTTCCAGCCGAGGCAGGTCTCGCAATAATCCCGATCCGCCGCCGTTTTTGACTACTTTTGGAGCAGGGCAGCCACAATTTACGTCCAGAATGTCGGCTCCGACCTCCTGGGCCATTTCGGCGCCCATTGCCATTCGCGGGGCCTGGCCGCCGAATATCTGCACGGCGAACGGGCGCTCTTCTTCATCAAACCTCATCTGTCGTTTTGATTTGGGATTATTTCGCGTTAATCCTTCTACTGAAATAAATTCAGAGACAACCAAACCGACGCCGCCTCGACGCTTGATCAAGCGGCGAAACGTGTAATCGGTCACGCCCGCCATCGGCGAAAGTATCAACGGCGGGTCTATAGCTATATTTCTTATGTAAAACGGTTTCACTACAGGAAATCTCTAACAAATGCTTCGTAACAGCCAAAAAGTCGCGTCCACGAGCTAATATTTTATCACAGAGTATTTTAGCGACCGGACTTAATTTCAATCATATTCACCGATCAAAAACCATTCGTTACCGGATTTTCTCAGACGATAAACCCCTTTGCTTTCGGTTTCTATGTCCCATTCCTGTTTATTCCAGGGCCGGTTCCACCAGCAGGAATTTTCTCTCCACACGCCGCTGTAATTTTTGACTCGCTCGCTCCATGACGGAGTTCTGATAAACAGCAGGCGTTTGTTTTCGGCGGTGACGCTGGCCGGTATCGAAGGCCGGTAATAGTGAAACGCGGCGGTCAGTTTTTCAGACTTGATCTCGATCTGTTCGCGACCCTGTGGAATCTTTTCCGCATCGAGTGCGAAGGCTTCAGGCAGTCTTTGATCAACCAACACGGGCACGCCGACATTGTCATCGCCAACCAGCTTTTTAAGCTTGTTGACAGTGAGTAAAAGGCTTTCCGGCTCAGGCCGCGAGACTGAATACAAACCGCGTTGGTTGGGACGCGGACGCGTAAAATGAGAAACAATGCGAACAGACACTATCTCAGATTCCGGCGGATCAAGCGCGATGCGCAGGTTTACGATCTTCAGCCAGAAAGATTTCTCAAGCGTCGGAAAAGAAGTTTTTATTTCATAGGATTTTACAATTTTTCTACGCAGCCCGAGCGAAATATCGAGTTGTTCGGTACTTAATCCCAGATACGAAATTTGAGCGAAAAGCTTTTCCAGACCGTGGTTGACGATAAATATCAGCTGTTCGAAATTTTCGACAGGGAAGTCAAGATCGTAACTCCAGGTCAGACTGCTTTCCTTAACATTTGACGTCAGAATACGGCTGCCTTTTTGCTCAATGACATCGAGAATGTCTCGGAATTTTTGCCCGTAACGGTTTACCAGATCATCGGCAGATATTTGCTGTAAGTCGCCTATTTGACGAATGCCGAGCTCATGGAAGATGGATAATGTGTCGTCATCTATGTTTAAATCATGTAACGGGATTTGAGGGAATGCACTAGTTTTGACGGACCGTTCGAGCTTTGCATTCTGTCGTGCCACCAGAACCGCAGTATCAGCCGATTCAGCAATCGCGGATTTTGCAGACAGGTTGTGAACTTTTAATTGTCGATCTATACGTAGAGCGATGGTGTCCGCGTCACCAATCAGATTCTGCAGCCCGCTTACATCAAACAGTACACCGTCTTCCAGCATTTCTATGCCGGAAGAAAGCTGATGTGCAACAGACAAAAGAGAGCCTTTGTCTCTCTTTAAGTCCGTTGAAATTATGCAGGCGTAAAGTTTAGGCATTTTTTGCTCAGTGCCATGACGGCAGGCGGACTCAGTTTACATCCGTCATGAACTTCAAACCTCTTCGTGATCGAATTCGACATGCGTTAGCAGAGGTTTTCCATAAAGCTCTTTCCGCGAATGCAGTTTTAGGTGAAGAGCTTTTAACAACTTGAAGCGGCCAATACCCGACCACTTAACTTCTTCGCATGAGAAGCTGAACGCCTGTTGCGCGGCCGACCCTGCGACCGGCTCTTCGGCTGTTACAAAAAGCATTGTCGGAGTGTCTCTTATCCGTGTGCGGTAGCGGTACCAATAAGTTTTGGGCACTTGCCTCAGCTCGCGTTTCGAAAGGCCATTCAGATTCAACCAGACCACCCCAAAGCCTTTGGCTTGCACCAGATAGTCGGCAGACATAAAGGCTTTCTCAAGATTCCCGCCGCATCGCACCCACAAAAGATTTTCAAGCTCCACACCAGATAGAACCGCCGAACCCGGATCGAAACCGTCACTCGAATCAACCACCGCACAAACCTCGCCCGCCTGCGTCGATTTAGCCAGCAAAGACAACAAAATACTCGACTTCCCCGAACCGGCTCCACCAACAATTTCCGCCAACACCCCCCTGGAAAACACCAGCCCAGCCGATTCAAGTAAAACCTCCTCCGCGTGCTCCCTCTCCTCCTTTAAACGAGTCAGGGTTTTTACTAATCTCAAATTCCGCATTCCGATTACTCACACAACGTGCTGAGAATAAGAGCATATTGCACTAATGAAACGACTGTCAACGTGTTTTCAACTATGAAAAGATGTCACTTCCTCATTAATGCTTATGAAAGACCCTCAGATAAATTCAAAAAAGTGAATTTAGTACATAAATTCGGTCGCTTTGACTGCCCGTATACTCCGGAACAGTTCCGTAACTCGCAGGTTTTTCCGAATTCATACATTGATGGAGGATTTGCCAATACTTTTATCGGACTGGACAATTTGCGTCCCTTTGCGGGTAACCCCGATGCAGATATACGCCGAGTGGCCGTTACAACCATTGATGCCCGTCTGATGTTTCCAACAGCTACTATTCCGACAAGCCCGACCGGATTCTATTTGTTAAACGACCTGAACCGTCGCGTCAATAATGCTCCTGTACTTACGGCAGTAACCCCGAACGACGTTCGTTTCATTTACAACGGACCGGGTGCGGCGGTCGTGTTTGGCACCCCATTTGGTAATTTCCCGCGTAATAGTGTTTTCGGACCGACGCTGAATCAAATGAACTTCGGCCTTTTCAAAACGACGCGGATAAATGAAAAGTGGCGAATACAGCTAAGGGCTGAGGCGTACAATGTGCTTAATCGCCCGAATTCTGGCTTTGGTGTTGCGGCTGGTGCGTCGCTTCCCGATATAGTCACGGAAAATGCTGGCATCCTCTTTGCCGACAAGGGCGAAGCCGCTTTGAGCAGTCGGCGTGTTCAGGTAGGTATTCGAGTTATCTTCTAGACGCAGAAAAATCTGGAAATTTTGGAGGCTGTCGAAAGGCGGCCTCTTTTTTATCTAGGCGTGTTTGATAAACCTGCAAATGAAAGCGTATCTCCGATAGCAGGGAGTAATCGTAATTTCACCGAGACTTTGCTTTTCGAGACCTTCCAAATACGGAAACAGACCCTCCCAGAAAGTTACTTGAAATTTGGCTAACCACCATTTCAGCAATTTTTGAAAAGAAATAGACAGGCCCTTTTGGTCGTAGAAGTCGACGATGAAGAGTGCACCGCCGGGTTTTAGGTTATTGATTGCGTTGAGGATCGATTCGCGCCAGGGTGGGATCATTGAGATGGAGTAGGAGAAGAAGATTTTGTCGAAAGGTTGGGATAGATCGAAAGTGTGGTTGAATGAGAATTGGTCGGCGAGGGCGGTTTTTAGACTTATGTTTTGAAGTTTGGTTCTTTCTATTTTCGATTGGGCAGTTTCGAGCATCGCGGCGGAGGCATCAAGGCCGTAGAAGTGAGCTTCGGGGTGGCGTTTGGCCAGTATTATGAGGTTTCTCGCCGTGCCGCAGCCAACCTCCAGCACTTTTTCACCGGGTTGGACGTCCATCTCTTTTAAAAGGCGATCACGGCCGAGAAGATAGTACTTTCGGGTGAAATCGTAAAAGTACCGTTGAAGACGGTACATTCGATCCATGTTTTGGAAGGCGTCGGACACTAGTTTCCCGAGAAAGTATAAAGATGAAAACCGCCGTAGATGGAAGCTCGATCCTGTTTGAAAAGCTCGGCGGACAATTCCTTTTCGTAATTGAACTCTGCAATCAATTCGGGCGGCAGATTGGCTTCGAGCGGTGACGAGGCTCCGGCGGTGCGGAAAATTATTCGCGATCCAAGCTGACCATTTTCGGCTATTGCGGACCAGAGTTCTGTTATTTGCTCGGAGCTCATCCAGTCCTGAGCGTCGAGAAAAACGAAACGATTGAACGAGCCTTGCGGGCTGTTTTTTATCTCGTCCGTGGCCGAGCCGATCTTGGTATTCAGTCGATCTGCATTTGCCCTAAGAGTTTCGAAATTCTCTTCTTTCAAATATTCAGGCAAGGCCCTTCTATTTTCGTGGTCGTATTTTTGTGCTACCGCCTGCCAGGCGAATTAGTTTTCGTCGATCGGGTAATCGGAAGCCAGTTTGCGGACGCGCTCGCGGTAGATGTCGATCACGGTTTTTCCTTCCGTGAGATCGGTCTTCAGCTCGTCATACTGCTGTGGCGGAATGCCGAGTCCGAACATCGTCACCGGCAATTTGCCCAGGGTACGGATAACAAAACTATCGAAAAAAGGATCGATATGTTTTTTGTAGAGCGACTGCTGTTCTTCCAGCGACTCGGCTTTGAGCAACTCGGCCGGCCGGCAGCCGAGCATGTTCGACATACGGTGGAAAAATCGAAGGAAATATCCGTTTCGGGAGTGGTCGAACAGCCCGGCGTTTGTAAAAAAGCTGATCCGGTCGCCATACAAATAGCTGCCGCCAAGCGTGTTCGATTCCCAAAAACGGCGGGTATCTTTATCAAGATGCGGTGCTATAAATCGCAGATAATTTGTGCCGGCGTTCCTGCCCTTACCGCAGCCGAAGAGATCGAAGAAATCCTGATAGGTCGGCAGATGTTTTAGCGCGGCGATCTTCAGATTCAATAGGTAAATATGATGCCGATTGAGGTCAACAGCAGTTACCGAAGCGGGATTCGCCAACAAGTAATTCAGAGCATTGCAGCCGCCTGAAGAAATCGTCAGCACCCGCGAATCAAAATCAAGCTCTAATGCCTTCAGATCGACACGCGGGTCCTCCCAAATTTGGTTGTAAACAAACGAATCGAACCAAACGGCAAATAGCTTTTGCAGCAAACCTTGTTTGGTCGAAATCTTTTGGTTCTGAACGGCGGAGTGAAGTGTGGTTTCGTTCATGAGAGAAAGCTAGTCGTTCGCCATTACTTCGACCGGATCGATTGTTGATGCACGCCATGCGGGATAGAGCGCTCCAAAAAGACTTCCGGCAATCGCGATGACGATCGCCGTGCCGACCCAGCCGGAACTGAATTCAAAGTCCAGCTCAAACGCACGACCGATGCCGATAGAGGCAAAAAACGCCACAATCAGGCCGAGCAAGACGCCGAGAATGCCTATCAAAAACGCTTCGCCTTCGATCGTCTGGATAATAAAACCCTTCGACGCTCCCATAGACTTCAGAATGCCGATCTCTTTGCGACGCTCGGTTACGGTTGTGTACATCGATAGGAGGACGAAGATCGTGCTGACAAACGCACCGAGTCCAACCAGGACTTTGAGAAACGTATTAAGCGCGGGGACACGTTCCTGTGCATCGATCACCAGGTCGCGTGTCAGATTTACCTTGTTTCCGGGAAGGGCTTCATTGATGCGTGCGGCAACGGTGTCAGGATCGGCACCATCGCGGATCTTTACCAGGATATAGGTACATTTTCCTTCCGATTCAAGCACGTCCTGCATAGCTGCCAGCGACATCTTTATCCGCGAGCCGGACGGCGGTGCAAAGACGCCCACGACTTTATACTTTTTGTTACCGAATAGATCGATCGTGTCGCCCGGCTTTAGTTTGTCGTCAGTCATTTGACGCTGATCAAGGATAACCTCGTCGTTCGCCTGCGGAACTCGGCCCTCTACCAACGTGATGCCGTTCATCGCCGCGAACGGCTCCCATTCAACGCCATCGAGCTGCTGAAGCCCGAATCGTCCCTTTGCGCTTGGCGTTATATACCGGCCCACGGGAACTGTTGCCTGTACGCCTTCGATCTGATTAAGCCGTTCTACGTAGGCCGTGCTGACGTTTAGCGTAGAGCTGGTCAGGTCCATACCACCCGCTCGTGTAAAAACGATCTCCGCCTTCCAATTCGCCGCCCGTTTTGCCATTTCGTTCGTCATCCCGCGCGCAAGACCGGTAAAAAGTACTACTAGCACAACGCCGAGTGCGACGCCTACCACGCTGATCAGAGTACGAAACGGACGGACCTTTAGATTGGCGGCAACGAGTTCAAGCATTAATTGATTTTACCGCAGAGACGCCGAGACGCGGAGTAAGAGCACCTTTACTTTTCATGTCATAGCCGGGTTTCATTTTTCACGAAATTCTACTTTCCCAATGAATTGTCAACAAAATTGAAACCCCGTGCCGCGCCAATGTCCGTAAAAAACTCACGACGTCTTTGAAAATCCGCAAAAATCTGGTCGTAGGTCTCAAACAATCTGTCGGTCGAAGCCTCACGGGTATTCGCGCAGGCGGTTTCGAGGGCTTTGGCGATCTTGCTTTTGCGAAGTTCATCGTTTTCAACGATCTCCCGGACGGCATCAGCAAACCGCTCACCGGTCGGTTCGACGAGCCAGGCGTTCTCCTCGTTTGCATAAGACAGGATGCCGCCGGCGTTAGGAGCGACGGTCGGAACGCCCGAAGCCATCGCCTCAAGCGGTGCGATGCCAAAGGGCTCTTTTGGGTTTGGATGGATAAATATATCGGCGTTCGCGTAATAGTCAGCAAGAGTTTCCTTATCCAGATGTCCGAGTTGAACTATCTTGCCGGCAGCGCGTCGTTCGCCCTGCTGTTTCAACCAATCGGCCAGCGGACCAGCTCCAGCGACAAGCAAGCGGTAATCGTGCGTTTTGTCCGAAGCGAGAATTTTCATCGTGTCGACCAGCAAACCGATGTTTTTTTCGGGCGAGATGCGTCCGGCGTACAACAGCACAATGGAATTCTCAGGGATGCTCGCCCTCGTGATCATCTGGCGCCGCACGTCATCGGAAAATCGGTTCGGCGTGAAATGAACAGAATCAACACCACGCGGACACACGAAGATCCTTTCAGCGACGTTCACTCGCGGTGCCTGGAAAAAACGCCATGACCAGTTTAAGAATCCATCACTGCGACGCGGATTTTTTTCCTCGGAAAGCGAATCGTAGAATTCCTCGGCGGTGTATGTGGAATTTGCAATGTGATAATCGAAGCTCGGCATCGTGTAACTGCCGATGACGCGGCGGGCGAACCATTTGCCCAGCCGTCCGCCGCTTAGGAACGAGGCAACGTTGTCGTCCATTCGTTCACACGAAAAATGCACCATCATGGGGCGGCCAAGACTTTTGAATCTGTTGCCCCGGATCATCGCGCCCATCATGCTCAGCGTGTACTTGTCCGTAACCTCGATCATGTCCGGCATTTCTTCGAGCAGTATTTTGCGGATGATCGAATCCCCGGGCATGTACTGCCACGGCATGATTATCCGGTAGCGTTTGTCGAAGATAGGCGAGTATTTTGCGGGAACGTAATAGATCTTGGCGAACGGGTTGATTTCCTCTACCGCTTCGGTTTCACCGGGAACGATAAGTCTAACGTACCGTTTGTGACGTTCGGCCGCGGCCAGCAGATTGTTGAAACTCGTACTGATACCGCCCGAATTTTTATGGTAGTAATTTGTGAGATGAACCGACTTTAGGGGCTGGGCCATTTTTCTATTTGCGAAAGTTGAAATCGCTTTGCGGTCCTTTAGGTTTAAGGATAGACGCTCCGGAAAAGTTGAAATCCTTTGCAGCCAACTTATAAACGTAAACGTCTGGATTTCCTGAAAATTCCTCGAACATTTCATCGTACAAATGAAAGAGATTGTCTAATGACGAAGCCCAATCATATTTTCGTGCAGTTTCGAGGGCCGATCGAGTCTTGGCGGTCAGTAGTACGTCGTCGTTAAACACCTCGCGTACGGCGGCGGAGAACGACTTTGCATTGGGCTCACACAGCCAGGCGTTTCCGCTGTTCGCGTAAGAAAGAATGCCGCCCGAGTTGGGTGCTACCACGGGCAATCCCGAAGCCATAGCCTCAAGCGGAGTAATTCCAAAAGGCTCGCGTGGATTCGGATGTACGAACGCGTCACAGTTGGCAAAGAGATCAGCCAGTCGGCCGATATCGTTCAAGTGTCCGAGCATTCGAACCTTGCCGCTTGCCGCGTTTTCACAATCGAGGGCAAGTTTCGCATAGTCAGGGCCGGCGCCTGCGACGAGTAGACGGAAATCAAGATCGCCCGTTTTGGAAAGCTCTTTGACGATGTCCGGCAGCAAGGAGATATTCTTCTCAGGAGAGATTCGACCAGCGTAAAGGAGAAGCTTAGCGGTTTCGGGAATATCATTATCCCGGCAGATCTCCGCTCGTTTTTCGTCGCGTTTCCGTTCAATCGAAAAGGTTTCTATATCAACGCCGCATTGATTTACAAACACCCGGCTCGCGGCGAACGATCTTGGCGAACGCAAAAACCTCCAGAAAAAGTTCTTTTGCCGTCCCCCTGAATTTTGCGAAGCAGCTTCCTTCAGCTCGCCCGCCGTGTAGTCCGAATTCGTCAAATGAAAATCGAACATCGGAAAAAGATAATTCCTTATGAATGCCTGCGATAGGCGTTTTGCAATTTTGCCACGAGAGATAAAAGCGCCGACGTTGTCGTCCATTCGTTCGCAAGAAAGATGAACAAGCATGGGACGCTTTTCCGAAACTTTCATGATTCCTTTTCGAAGCAGTCCCGCCATCAGGCTTAGGGTGTATTTTTCGCCTATCTCGATGATGTTAGGCATTTCTTCGCGCAGAATTTGTTTGATCGGCGATTTATCGAAAATATAGGTCCGCCAGGGCCAAAGAACGCGATAGCGTTTATCGAACAGTGGAGAGAAGCCCGCCTTTATATAGTAGATACGTCCGTATTCGCCGACCTCTTCGACACTGTTTTGCTCACCCGGCACGATCAGGCGCACAAACCGCCGGTGTCGATTCGCTGCTTCAAGCAGCTTATTGTAGGCGGTGCTTATGCCGCCCGAATCTTTATGATAGTAGTTGGTTATGTGGACCGATTTGATCGACATTCGTTAACCTTTCCGTTTATATGACAGTACTTTTGACCCGATGGCGACAATGATCGTCCAAACCAGCAGCGTTATGAACGCGCCTATGCCTGTTGTCCAGCCCCACGACCATTTTCCGCGAAAAATTCCCAGAATCGAGCCGACCGAAAGGGCAAACGCGAACAAGATGCCGGCGGCATGAGCAAATTTTTGTTCGCCTATAAAGCGAATTATCAGCAGCGGAAGATAAGTTACGAACTCAAATACCAGTGCCGGTATTTTTCTGAAATCGGACCATAGCGATTTGGTTTCCTTGCCCGCACCAACCAATAGAACGCCGTGCCTCATTGCGAACAAATTGAACATCGCGGAAAAAGCTGAAAAGAGAACCGACAATGCAAAGGCATACTGACGCGCATTATTTTCCGACGCGGGCAAAACACCGGCGAAGTAAACTTCCTGAACGTAATGCGTTGCGTATTCGACGGAATGACTGAAAACGGGAAGGGAAATCGTGACTATCAGCGTTGCGAGCCAGGCCGGAGTTGCACGTCGAAAAGATTGAACGAGAGCTCCTGAAACTCCGGACGTGAAAAAGCGAAAACTTAGTTCAACAGCGGCGGCGGCGAGGGCCGCTTTCATATTCTCTCTGGCCGCCTGATAGACCGTAAAATAAAACGACGCCCGAAGGATTGCTCCAAGGAACGCCG
>CADEEU010000049.1 GCA_902826385.1 uncultured Acidobacteriota bacterium
CGTACGGAATGTATTTTCCCTATCCGTGGTCTGAAGAAGACAGCATCGAGATAAAACTGCCGGACGGATTTGAACTCGACAGCGCCGATTCGCCGGCCGAGGTAAGGGACGCGTCCAGGATTGGCGTGGACAACGTCAATCTTTCGATCGACCGCGGGAACAATACTTTGATCTACAAACGAAATTTTCATTTTGGATCAAACGGAAAAATTTATTTTCCCGTTGCGAGCTATGCGCCGCTTAAAAATTTGTTCGACGCATTTCATAAAGCTGACACGCACGCGATTTCGCTAAAGCAAAAAGTCCAGTAATAAGTTTTGGAGTATAAAGATGAAAACAGTCCCACGTTTTTTTCGGTCGCTGGTTGTCGCGACGTTCGTCGCATCACTTCTGGCGTTAACGGCCTACGCGGATGATCCGCCGCCCTCATGGATGCGGCAGGCGGCGACGGTCAAACCGCCCGTATATGAGAAAGATGTCCCTGCCGTTGTGCTTCATGACGAGCAGCAGGTCACGCTTGGGACAGATGGAAGGCTGGTCACCATTGAGAACTATGCGGTCAAGCTTCTCAACCGTGAAGGACGCCATTTCGCGGTTGCTCGGGCCTTTTATTTGGTAAGTGCAGGCAAGGTCCGTTCTATCGAGGCTTGGCTGATACGCCCCGATGGAACGGTAAAAAATTATGGCAAGGAGAAAATCCTCGACCTGATTGCCGACCCGGACGATGTGTATAACGAAGGGCGAATGAAGATCATCGATGCTTCGGACGATGTCGATACGGGAAGTGTTTTCGGATATTCGGTTGTTAACGAAGATACACCGCTTTTTTATCAGGACACCTGGCAATTCCAGAGCAGGCTGCCGACGCTGGTTTCGCGATACACGTTAAATCTCCCTCAAGGATGGAAAGCGTCGGGCATTACTTTCAACACCGCGGAAGTTGCGCCTTCGGTGTCCGGCTCCAGCTATGTCTGGGAGATGCGAAATCTTGCCCCGATCCCGCCTGAGCCAATGAGTCCGGCGGTTTCAAACCTGGCTCCCCGCATCGCGGTCAACTATTCACCCGATAACTCGACACAGGCGGTCAACCGGGCGTTTGCAAATTGGTTGGACGTTTCAAATTGGGCCACGTCGCTTTATGAGCCGCAGGTGATAATCGACGACAACATCGCCGTCAAGGCCCGCGACCTTACGGCAAATGCAAAGACCGAACTTGAAAAGATCCAGGCCATCGGTTCGTACGTTCAGAACCTCCAATATATTTCGATCGACATCGGTGTCGCGCATGGCAACGGATACAAACCGCGGGCTTCAAATCTGGTTCTAAGCCGTGGATACGGCGATTGCAAAGACAAAGCCAATCTAATGCGGGCTTTGTTAAAGGCGTTGAAGATAGACGCTTACCCGGTCGTTATCTATTCCGGCGACCCGACGTTCGTTCGGAAAGAATGGGCCTCGCCGCGACAATTCAATCACTGCATAATCGCCGTCAAAGTTTCGGACGCGACGAACGCTCCGACCGTGATGACCCACGAGAAACTCGGCCGGCTGCTTATCTTCGACGCGACCGACCAGTTCACGCCCGTCGGCGATCTACCGGATTATCTTCAGGGAAGCAATGCTCTTATAGTCGCCGGCGACAACGGCGGCCTTGCCACAATGCCGATTGCACCGCCGGAAACCGACCGGCTGGAAAGGAATATCACCGTCAACTTAAACGACTCCGGTTCTATCTCCGGAAAGATCAGCGAAAAGGCCACGGGACAGACCTCGGCGTATTTCCGTCGGGAACAGCGTGAGCTTTCGCCGAGCGATTTTCGCCAGGCGATCGAAGGTTGGCTGACACGGGGAGCGACCGGCGCAAAGCTCGTAAACATCGAAGCGCGTGATCGGCAGGCACAGGCCGGATATGACCTCGATGTAGAATTTTCGGCCCCGAGCTATGGACAGTTGATGCAGAACCGTCTGCTTATTTTCAAACCGGTAATCGTCGGCCGCAGGAATGCCGTGTTTCTTACGGAGCCAAAGCGTACAAACCCGATCGAGCTGGATTCGAATTCGATGAAAGAGACGGTGACTTTCCAACTTCCAACCGGATTTGCGGTCGATGAGATCCCGACGCCGGTTTCACTTGAAACCCCGTTCGGAAAGTACGTCACCAATTACGAGACAAAAGACGGGAAACTAGTCTTCACACGTTCGATAACGATGAATCGTACGAGAGTTGCGGCCGACAAGTATGCGGGTGTGAAAGATTTCTTCGCAAAAATTCTGGACGCCGAGCAATCGCCGGTAGTACTGGTCAGAAAATAAACGCGAGGAGGTCTGAAAAGTCGAAATCGAAGTTAAAACTCCGGTAGGAGTGTGATGTTTGTGACGCGATGGACCCGTAGGAGCGGCATCTATTGTGTCAATTGGACCCATGTCTCCCTAAAAAGGTTCCATTTTTGAAGCCCGCGTGTCGGTTGACGGTAATTCTTTTGATCGGGAATTACGCATTCATTAACACGCGGGCTTTTTGCAATTTGTGGTTTACTTGTCGGCAACCTCTTTGGTCTCAAGAGCGTTGCCGTCTGTATCGAGTATTGTGATCGGCATGCCGAGTTCCTTAAGGCCGGGCTCGATCACTTTGCGGTCGCCGACGATGACAATAGCCATTCTCGACGGATCGAGATACTGGCGTGCGACGCGATTTACGTCGTCGATCGTCACGGCATTTACTTTGCCGATGTAGTCGTTAAAGTAACTGTCGGGCAAGCCGTAAACAACAAGGTTTGCTAGTTGATTCGACATTGCACCGACGGTTTCAAAACCACTCGGAAAGCGCCGGATCAAACTCTGCTTGTTGTAATCGAGCTCTTTCTGAGTGATGGGAATGTCACCGCGAATTCCTTTGAGTTCCTTAATCAGTTCCCAAACCGATTCTTTTGTGACGGCAGTTTGCATATCGCCGCCGGCACGAAACGGCCCGGCTCCGCGACGAAACTGAAATCCGCTGCCGGCCCCGTAGGTGTAGCCTTTGTCCTCGCGAAGATTCATCGAGATACGCGACGTGATCGAGCCGCCGAGGATCGAGTTCATCACGACGACCGGAAAGTAATCGGGATTTGCACGGTCGATGCCAACATGGCCGACCGAGACGACCGACTGGGCCGAATTCGGACGATCGACGATGTAGATTCCCGTCGATCCGGGCATCGGCTTCGGCGTCGGTGGCAGCGGACGCATCGGCATCGCCGGACCTTCTCCTTTCCAACTCGAAAGAGCCGACTCGAGTTTCGACTTCATCGAATCGCGGTCATAGTTGCCGACGACGATGAGCACACCGTTGGCGGGATGAAACGTCGTTTCGTAATAACTAATGACATCGTCACGCGTGAGTGCCTTAAGCGTCGCCTCGGTATTGTCGCGTCCGTATGGGTGCGTACCGTAGAGCACTTTGTTGTAAACGGTGTTCGAGATCGCGTTCGGGTTCGATTTCAACTGGCGAAGCCCGATCACCTGTCGCTGTCTCAAACTCTCGAATTCTTTTTCCGGAAAAGTCGGATTTTGAATCACGTCCGCAAAAATATCGAGAGCTTTGTCGAAATTTTTTGCGAGCGTCTGCATCGAGACACTTGTCGCATCCCAAGAGCCGCCGGCGCCCATGTTTGCACCGATCGCTTGCAGCTCGTTTGCGATCTCAACAGCCGAACGTTTCTTCGTACCGTCGTCAATTAGCTGAGTCGTCATTCCTGCGACGCCCGTTTTGCCGTTGAGTTCTTCAGCCTGTCCGGTTTTGAGGACAAGATTCATCGCGACGATCGGGAGTTCGCGTTGCTCAACCATCCAAACTTCGAGGCCGTTTGAAAGTTTTGTCTTCTCGATAGGCGGCAGCGAAAGGCGCGGATCCGGTCCGCCCTTTGGCAGTTTCGCCGCTTGCGCGTCGATCTTTGCCTGATCTTTTTTCTCGGATTTAACCGAGGTCGGATTATTCGCCGCACGCTGACTTCCCGTTCCGGCGGGTCGTTGCGGATTGTACGTCATCACGAGATTGTTCGCGGTCAAATAAGTGTTCGCAACGCGTGAGACATCGGCCGCCGTAACCTTTGCGTAGCGGTCGAGATCGGCCTGGAAATAATTTGGCTTACCTACATATCCGGCATATGAAGTCAGCTGTCCTGCTTTGCCCAAAATCGTCTGCAACCCGAATATCGTTTGTGATTCGATAGAGTTTTTTGCACGCGACATCTCGGCCTCGGTTGGAGGCTCACGTTTGATCTTTTCCAGCTCCGCGATGATCTCTTTTTCGATATCGTCAAGCGATTTACCAGGTCGAGCCGTGGCCTGAATCTGAAATGTGCCCGCGATCTCGCCCGTGTTATTAAAACCATTCACACTCGACACCATTTCCTTGCCGTAAAGCAGATTGCTCTGCAGCCGCGAACCGCGGCCCGACGAAAGAATGTTCGAAAGTATGTCTAGAGCGGCTTCGTCTTTGTGATACTGTCGCACGCTGTGCCAAACCATGTATCGACGCGGGAACGGCGCCAGCGGATCGTCAACCGACGTGCGAATAGCTTGATCGAGCTTTGGCTGCCCGGGATTTGGCCGCGTAATGTCAGAGCCCTTTGGAATCGGGCCGAAATACTTTTCGATCCATTTCTTCGCCTGACCTTCTTCAAAGTCGCCCGAAACGACAACGATCGTATTGTTCGGCGTGTAATACTGGCGAAAAAACGCTTTTACGTCGTCCATCGATGCCGCTTGCAGATCTTCCAGCGAGCCGATCGTCGTCCAGTTGTATGGATGGGGTTTCGGAAACATGATCTCGCCGATCTTTTCAAACGAAGCTCCGTATGGCTGGTTATCGACGCGTTGGCGACGCTCGTTTTTTACAACGTCACGCTGGTTGTCGAGCTTCTCCTGCGTCATCGCGGGTAGAAGGTTGGCGAGTCGGTCGGCCTCCATAAAAAGCGCGAGTTCGAGAAAATTAGACGGCATCGTCTCGAAATACCACGTGCGGTCCTGATTCGTCGTGCCGTTGATGTTGCCACCCGCCTCTTGCAGCGGGGTAAAATAGTCAGAGTCGTAATTGCCCGAACCCTGAAACATCATGTGCTCAAAAAGATGTGCGAAGCCCGTGCGGCCGACGGCTTCGTTCTTCGAGCCGACGTGATACCATGTGCCGACCGTAACGATCGGTGTCGATTTGTCACTATGAAGCAGAACGCGCAGGCCGTTCTTTAGCTTGTATTCCTTTACGTTAATGGGTGGAAGCTTTTCAATTTGTTGGGCTGGCACGTTTATCGACGCCAGCGCGAAAACGACGAGCAATCCGGCGACGATCTCCTTGATTCGCATGGCAAAACTCCTTAATTTATCGAATTATATGCAGATACGCGTCCGGCTAGTCCGCATGGCGACCGCGGACCCAGACAGTTTTCTGTTGTACTAGTTAATACGCGGCTAAGCCTTTGCCGGTTTCACGGGAGCAAGAGCGGCAAGTTTTCCTTGTTCGGAGACGACAACGCCGCCGGGCTTCTCAACCGTTATGGCAAATGCTTTAGGGTCTATAGCTTTCAGTTTTGCGTTTACAGGGATTATCACCTCGCCGTCGCTCTTGATGTCGAACGTACCGCCATCGATAGGCGTCTTTGGATTCTGTGAACCATCGACTATCCAGAGCTGGTAGGTTTCAGTGCCTACATCGTTCTTCGGCAAGCCCTTCAGCCTAAGATAACCGACTTGTTTCGCAGCATTCCAAACAACGTCGCCCGAAACCGTCAAATCGTCCATCTTGCCCTTGCCCCACTGGGCCATGATCACCTGACCGGGCGATGAGGAGTCGATAAGCCGTTGACGCTGTTGTTCCGGGCTCAACCTTTCTTCAGGCGTTGGCGTCGGTGTTTTTTGGCCGCCTGCTTGAATACCATCGCCACGCGGAACGAACAGGCTCACGGCCAATGCGATAGACGCCATCGCGGCGGCGGCCCAGCCAAGCCAGCCAAACCATGGAGATCGGCCGCTGCTTAGTACTATCTGTCGCTCCGGGATAGCAGGCTCTTCCGCTTCTGCTTGATCGAAGCCAAAATAACCGTCGGCTTCCCTAAGCAGCTTTGCCTGAAAATGCGAAGGCATCGCCGACTGAGCGTCTACATCGACCAGCCCCAATGCCGCGACCGTCATCTCGATCGAATCGGCCTCTTTTTGGTTATAACCCAAGCTTTCGAGCTGACGCGTCTGTTCATCCGTCAGCCCATAAACAAACTTGTCACACAGGAGGTCAAGCATTTTTTCTTTTTCTTCGCCGTTCATGCATGCACCTCCTTAGAAGAATCCAACCTGCCCAAACCCAAAAATTCTCGAGCCTGCAAAATACCGCGGCGAGCGTGGGTTTTCACCGTCCCTAAAGGCATTCCCGTCCTTTCGGCAATCTCCTGATGCGAAAGGCCCTGGACGATCGAAAGCTGCAAGACCTGCTGCTGCTCGGGACGGAGCGAGTTCAGTGCCTTGACGGCATCGTTCGCCTCCAGAGTCGTCTGCATTTTTCTGTCTGCTCGGTCCACGGGTTCAATCATCACCTCATCCAACGCGTCTGCCGATATCCGGCGTGAGGTAAACCGGATGCGGTCTATTAGGCGTCGCCTCGCGATCATCGCGATGAACGTAGTTTCCGACGATTGTGTTTCGTCAAATTTGCCGGCATTTTTCCAAACGTCGAGAAAAATTTCCTGGACGGCATCTTCCGCATCGTCGGAATTTCTAAGCATTCGACGAGCGAGAGACCAAATCAGACCGCCGTATTTCTTCAAACACTCCTCGACGGCAAGTCTGTCTCCGGCAGCTATTCTTGTAAGGATACCCTGGGCCATTTCTAGTTGGTTTCGAATGGACTGTATATCGTAAAGCTACCGTATTTTCTCCTCTTTTCCAAATATTCATGCCGTAATCCAGATACCCCTTGAAAGTAGTACTAACAATCGGCAGACGCGGCCTTCTCGACCGCACGTGAATCTATTCGACAAAGTGCCGACTTTAGTTTCATGTGGAAATCGCCAGGGCTGGAGAAATGCCCAAAAAGAAAGAGCAACGAAGTTACTCATCGCGTCACTGCAATTCTAATTATTTCGCCGCCAGAACTTCGAAAAAATGGCAAGGAGGAGGAGGGTTATCGAAGACGCGGCCGAAAGCAGACAAAACTGGCAAAAGGCATCGATTACGAAAGCTTGCAAATAGAGAAGCCACCCCGTAAAAGCAGCCATGCCGACAGTCAGCAGGCCAAACAACAGCCAGGCAACCCGGTTGCCAAACACGGCAAGCAAAGCCAGCGAAAATGCGACGAAATAAGCAACGGCGCCAAAAGCGGCCAGCGGAACTCCCGCAAATTCGGCGTACGCGCTGGTCAGCACCGTTTCACATCCCGAAACTATGCTGCACGGCACTGGTTCGGCGGTCAGATGATGAATGGTGAGATAGATCGAATCGACAAGCCCCACCAAAGCTATGACCGCCGCAACAATCGGGAGCTTTGGCATCGGGCTTGAATCGCGTTCGATTTCAACGAGTTCAGTCATTACTTCGCGGTGTTGGCTGGGGCCGCGTTTGACGGCGGTGCGGTGTTGCCCGCCGCGGCCGGAGCATTTGCCGCTGGCTGTGTCTTTATAGCGTTCTGTATCTCGGCATCAATGACCTGTCTCAGGTTTGCAACCGTGATCGACTGAAGCGGAATGCCCTTGCCGTTAACAAGCAGTGTCGGAGTCGAATCGACATTCATTCCGCGGCCACGCTGCATATCGGCATCTACTCTCGACCTTGCATCGCGGCTCGCCAAATCTATCTTAAACCGCTCGACATCAAGCCCGATCTGCTGAACGTAGCCTTCCCAGATCTGTTTGTAATTTGGGCTGCCGGTCCAAGTTTGCTGGTTTTCGAACAAAAGGTTCTGCATCGCCCAGAATTTATTGCGGTCCTGCATACCAACGGCCTCAACAGCCGCAGCGGCTTCATAAGCCTTATCATGCTGAGGAATCCCGAGCGGAAAATTGCGGAAGATAAAGCGGATCCGGCTGCCGTAAAGGGACTGTATTTCCTTCAACACCGGATGAACCGACGCACAGGCCGCACACTGAAAATCGGCGAACTCTTCGACGGTCACACTGGCCGTGGGCGAGCCCACCTGGTTGGGCGGTGTCGCACCCAGCGAAGCCGTAGCCGAGGTGTTGGCCCGGTTCGAATTGGTGTTCGTGTTTGCCCTGTTCGGATTCGGCTTCGACGAATTGTAATAAAAATAACCGCCGATAACGGCCGCCGCCAAAACGGCCCCGATGATAATCAATGGGAGATTGCTGCTTTTCTTGGGTTCTTTTTTCATTCTTACTGCGTGATCTGCCTATTTATTTTAAGTCGGCGCAACTTGGCCGTTGAGTTATTTAACCACTCTAAAACGTTTATTACCGCTTGATTTCCCGCTTATTGCTTCAAGGCCGTGCTTCACTTTTTCGGCGATGCCTTCGGCATTGAGGCCGTATTCCGCGAGCAAAACCTTCGGGTCGCCATGCGTTACTATCTCATCCGGAACGCCCATGCGAATCACAGAAAGTCCTTTCAAAAGATCTTTCTCTTCAAGAAATTCCATAACCGCCGAACCAAAGCCGCCAGCCAGATACGCTTCTTCGACCGTAACGATCAACTCATGTTCGCGGGCGAGCTCCTCGATCAACTTTTCGTCCAGCGGTTTGACGAACCGGGCGTTTACGACGGTTGCCTGGATACCCGCAGCGGCCAAGGTCTCGGCCGCCTGCGCTGCCGCACTGACCATCGAACCGTAGGCGATGATCGCTGCGTCTTTACCTTTACGCAGCACTTCGCCCTTGCCGATCTCGATCTTTTTCGGAGCCGAGCTTATATCGACGCCAAGTCCGTTCCCGCGCGGATATCTCAACGCGGCCGGTCCCGGATGTTCGATCGCGGTCAGCATCATATCTCGCATTTCGGCTTCGTCCTTCGGGGCCATCAAAACGATGTTCGGGTATCCGCGAAAGTACGCGATGTCGAGCAGGCCATGATGCGTCGGCCCGTCCGCACCGACGATTCCGGCACGGTCCATCGCAAACGTGACGTTCAGGTCCTGCAGACAGACGTCATGTATAACCTGGTCGAAGCCTCGCTGAAGAAAAGTCGAATAAATTGCGGCGACCGGCTTAAGTCCTTCGCAAGCCAATCCGGCACAAAAGGTAACCGCATGTTGTTCCGCAATGCCTACATCGAACGCCCTGTCCGGGAATTTTTCAAGCACTTTGTCGACGCCCGTGCCGTCCGGCATCGCGGCAGTCAGCGCAACGATCCTGTCGTCTTTCGCCATCAACTCGCACATTGTTTCGCCAAAGACCTGTGTATAGGTCGGCGCGGCTGCCTTGCTTGATTTATATGGCAGGCCGGTCTTAGGATCGAACGGTCCGGTCGCGTGGTAAGCGTAGTAATTCTTTTCCGGGTTCGGAAAGCCCTTTCCCTTAGTTGTTAATGCGTGAACGATGACCGGCCCATCATCGACCTTCTTGGCTTCCTCAAGAGCGGCGACCAGCATCGGAACGTTGTGCCCGTCTACATAGCCGATGTACTTAAACCCAAGTTCATTGACTAGGGCACCCGGCAGCACCGCCGCCGCGATCGCGTCTTTAACCGATTTCGCGGCGCTCCTAAGATGCTTGCCTATGCCAGGCACGCTTCCGAGAGCATCGCCAATCTCTTCTTTCCAGTGCTGGTAACTCTGCGCCTCTTTGATCCGGTTCAAATAACGGCTCAACGCGCCGACTGCCGGAGCGATCGACATCTCGTTGTCATTAAGCAGCACGATCAGCGGTGATTTCAAGTGCCCCGCCTGGTTTATCGCTTCCATAGCCATGCCGCCAGCCAGGCTGGAATCACCGATCAAAGCACAGACGTGGAAATCTTCTTTCTTGAGGTCCCGAGCGATTGCCATGCCCAATGCGGCCGACAAGGACGTCGACGCATGTCCAGCTCCGAATGTGTCGTATTCCGATTCGTCACGCCGAAGAAAACCGCTCAAACCGCCAGGCTGCTTTATAGTGTGAAGCTCATCGCGGCGGCCCGTAAGTATCTTGTGAGCATATGCCTGGTGGCCGACGTCCCAGACCAGGCGGTCGTTCGGCGTATCGAAAACATAGTGCATCGCCACAGCCAGTTCGACCGCGCCAAGGCTTGCACCGGTGTGCCCGCCAATGCGGGAACACGTGTCGATAATGAACTGCCTGATCTCATCGGCAACCTCTTGAAGGTCTTCGACCTTGAGTTGCCGAAGGTCGGCAGGAGAATTGATCTCGGAAATAAATCTCATCGGCAAAAAATCCCTTGTTCGGAACTCAAACTGCGTATTTTAGCCCGAAGGCGGCATAAAGTTAAAATCCGTTCAGAACAAGATTTTAGACCAGATTCGTGTAATTTACATTTCTTTACGTTTCGGCTGCCCAAAATCTTTAGACTATAGCCGCCCTTCCCGCGTCAAAATACCGAAAGCAAAGGCTTTAATCCTGTAAAAATCGAGGTAAGAAGATGTCATCAAAGTTTAAGTTAATTTCTGTATTCGCATTTGCGATGGTTTTGGCTTCATTTGCGACGGTCGCTTCCGCCCAGGAAACGGCCCAGCCGTCGAAAGACAGCGCCCAAAAGGCTGAGAAAATGGATCGAAAGGGCTTCGGACGGCACGGCGGGCCCGGAAAACGCTCTGGCCGCGAGTTTGGCGGCTTTCGCGGTCTGCACGGTATTGAGTTTACCGACGCTCAAAAGGAGCAGATCAAACAGATCCGCGAGGCAAACAAGCCCGACGCGGCCGCGATGGAAGAAATGAAAGCGATCCACGACGCAAAGCGGGCTGGAACGATAACGGAAGAGCAGAAGACCCGAGCCAAAGCGCTTCGCGACCAAATGCGGGTCAAGGGCGAATCGGTCCACCAGCAAATACTCGCCGTCCTAACGCCGGAACAGCGTCAACAGATCGAAACTCGCAAAGAAGAAATGCGGAAAAAAATGGAGGAACGTCGTCAGCTCCGGCAGCAGAAACCTGCTCAGCCCGCGAACGACAATAACTAGCTTGGTACCGTGTTGATGTTCAAAAAAAGGTGGCTTTCGGGTCGCCTTTTTCGTTTAGTTTGCTTGAGTCTTTAACTGCCGCCCGATCACTTCGAACAAAAACTCAAAGATCTCAACATGCCGGCGGGCTTCGATGACACTTTCGCCCCAGGTGTACAGGCCATGGCGGCGAAGATATATGCCGTGTATGCCGTCGTTATCGCGCACGACGTTTTCGATTACATGCGACAAGGCAATGTAATCCTGCGAATTTTCGATGATCGGCACCTTTTCCGTGTGCTCGTGCGTATTCACACTCGCCAGGCCCTTTAACATCTCATAACCGTCGATGTAGATTGCTCCCTGCTCGAAAAAGTGGTCCGAAAGGATCGTCCCCCAAACGGAATGCGTGTGCAGGATCGACCTCGCTTTCGGCATAAACCGGTAGATCGTCAAATGCAGCAGCGTTTCGGCGGACGGCTTGCCGAAGCCCTGTAAAATTTCGGCGTCGTCATCGAGTTCGAGAAAATTTGTCTCGTCCAGATTTCCCTTTTCGATGCCGCTCGCGGTGACGCAAATGCGCAGAGGTTTTCGCGCCAGCAGCATGCTGAAATTGCCGCTGGTGCCGAGCACCCAGCCGCGACGATAAAATTCACGTCCCGCTTCCGCCATTTCAAGCGTCGATGCGGAAATGCTTGGTTTTCCAGCCATTTTATTATTTCCTGCCGAGATCCTTATGGCTCGACCAAGTGCTTTATTTCATCGACAACTTTTTCAAATAAATCATCCTTAACAAGGCTGAATTTTTTGAGTATCTTGTTTTGGTGAATCGTGAAGAGTTTATGGGCCTTAACGACCGAACTTTCCGGAAGGACACCTATCTCAAGATCGCTGCTTTCCAACTCAACCGAATAAGCATCTTTGTGCAGATTGCTCGTAATCACACAAACCAATACATCCTGAAAATTCTTGTTCTAGTCGTTAGTGGAAACTATCAGGACAGGCCTACGTTTCGAACTGCTAAGATCCGAATAAGGAAACGGAACCAGGACGATTTCCCGCTGCTTATAATTTGTCCCACTCACTCGTTTCATTCCCCCACGCCTGATCGACGGAGTATTCGGTTAGATCCTCAGTGAATTCGCCCATATACAGACCGTATTTTTCCTGATAAAGAAGATCCAGAAGCCTGTTGATCGTGTGCATAAGCTCCGTGTTTTTCAGCAGGGACAATTCTTCCTTCAAGTCCTGATATTCTGTTACCGGCAACTGGATCGTCTGCATAAACCTCACCTAAAGCCATTTTTGCACAGCCAGTATGAAACGACAAGATTTTTGAAAGCAGTCGTTCCGGGTTTACCGAAGTCATTCTTCGTCCCGACGAAGCTTCTCAAGCACGGAAAGATCTTCCAATGTCGTTACGTCTCCCGCAACCTTCGCACCCGACGCGATCTCGCGGAGCAAACGCCGCATTATTTTTCCCGAACGCGTCTTCGGCAACGCATCCGTGAATCGAATATCATCCGGCTTGGCCAATGCTCCGATCTCTTTCGCGACGTGGGCTCGAAGCTCGTTTTTCAAATCGTCGCCGCCCGCTCGCCCGCCTTCAAGTGTAACAAACGCGGCAATGGCCTGTCCTTTCAAATCGTCGGGCCGACCGACGACGGCCGCTTCTGCGACGGCTTCGTGAGACACGAGGGCCGATTCGACCTCGGCCGTTCCCAGCCGGTGGCCGCTGACGTTAATGACATCATCGACGCGGCCCATTATCCAGTAATAGCCGTGTTCATCACGACGGGCACCGTCGCCGGCAAAATAATATCCGGGAATTTCGGACCAATACGCTTGCTTGTACCGATCGTCGTCGCCCCACAGCGTTCTTAGCATCGACGGCCACGGATGTTTCACGACAAGATATCCGCCTTCGTTCACGCCGACCGGTTTGCCGGCCTTTGTGACGATATCCAGCAAGATGCCGGGAATAGGCCGCGTCGCTGTACCGGGAACCGTGGGCGTCGCACCCGGCAGCGGCGAGATCATGATGGTTCCGGTTTCGGTCTGCCACCATGTGTCGACAATTGGGCATTTCGCTTTGCCGATCACCTCGTGGTACCACATCCACGCTTCGGGATTGATCGGCTCGCCGACAGTGCCAAGCAGCCTTAACGAGGAAAGATCGTGTCTCAGGGGATACTGCTCGCCCCATTTTATAAACGCACGGATCGCAGTTGGGGCTGTGTAGAAGATGGTGATCTTGTGCCGCTCGATGATGTCCCAAAAGCGATCGAAGTCCGGATAGTTCGGGGCGCCCTCGTACATAAAAACCGTCGCACCGTTTGCCAGCGGGCCGTAGACAACATAACTGTGTCCGGTCACCCATCCGATATCCGCCGTGCACCAGTAAACGTCCTCTTCCTTAAGGTCGAAAACAATCTTCGACGTATACGCAGCCTGCGTCAGGTAGCCGCCGGTCGTGTGCAAGATGCCTTTCGGTTTTCCGGTAGTCCCGGACGTGTAAAGGATAAATAGCGGCTGCTCGGAATCTAAATGTTCGGCCGGACAATCAGCGTCAACCGTTTCGGTCAATTCATGCCACCAATGATCGCGGCCCTCACTCATCGAAACTTCCGACCCGGTGCGTTCGAAAACGATGATGTTCTCGACGCTTGGTGTATGCTCGGCGGCTTCGTCCACGATCGATTTAAGTTTGATCTCGGATCCGCGTCGATATCCGCCGTCCGCGGTCACGATAAGCTTGCACTGACCGTCATTGACACGATCGCGGATGGCGTCCGCCGAAAATCCCCCGAAAATGACTGTATGGGTAGCCCCGATCCGCGCACAGGCAAGCATTGAGATCGCAAGTTCCGGCACCAGCGGCATGTACAATGCAACACGGTCACCCGTTTGCACACCCAGCTTTTTCATCACATTCGCAAAGCGGCAAACTTCCGTATGCAACTGCGAATAGGTCAGCGTCCTCCGTTCACCGGGTTCGCCTTCCCAAATAAATGCCGGCTTGTCTTTGCGATGGGTCGCGAGATGCCTGTCCAGACAGTTGTAGGAGATATTCAGTTTCCCGCCAACGAACCATTTGGCAAAAGGCTCGTTCCATTCAAGTACCGAGTCCCACTTTCGGAACCACTCCAGACTTTCCGCCTGCTTCGCCCAAAACGCTTGAGGGTCGGCTTCAGCCTCGGCATAGAGACGTTCGTATTCTTCAAAGCTTTTTATGTGAGCATTGGCGGCAAAATTCGGCGGTGGTGGAAAAACGCGCGATTCGCTCAATACGGATTCGATAGCGGTGGTTTCGGACATATTACATAAATTATAGTGCATCGCTTCAAGCACGCGAAAAACACGGCTACAAAAACGATTTACCATTAAGTTTTGGATAAATTGAAGATATGTGTAAAATCATTTTCAAAGGCACTTTCCAAACTTTCGGTCTAAAGAAATCTACTAGTTCAGCCAGCGAGTAAGCCGTATGTCTCTACTCGAAATGAAGGG
>CADEEU010000050.1 GCA_902826385.1 uncultured Acidobacteriota bacterium
CGCTGCAATGGCATTGCAGAGGTCAGGGGTTCGATCCCCCTCGTCTCCACCAAATCTTTCCGCTATATATCCCACTAAAAAGTAAGAGATTAGCCGCAAACAGTGAAATGGCATGGTCTTTTTGCGCCATGTTACGGTAGGCACAAATCTGCTTCCATTTTCGGCGAATTCGTTATACAATCCAGCCACACTCTATTTAGCCAAGTACATTCAACGCGGAAAACGCGTGAAATTTTAACGGTTGATGTGGTCGGTAACCGGCCCCTTACGCAATCAGGCTTAGTAATTTGGATCAGACTCCAAACGGCTCGTGTTGTGGAGTTTATGAGCTTTGTTCTGATCGGATAGCCGGTCCGGAATTAAATTATTCAAACAAAAAAGATAAATTTCCGCAAAACGGAAGTGTGCTCTCCGTCGAGTAGGAAATGAACAGTCAGACCGGCCGCCGTGAGCGCCGGTAAGAAATCGCGTGATTCGGTCAAATAGTTTGTAAAGAAGAGTTGAACACGACCAGCGTAAGTTTTTAGAAAAGCACGATCAAGCCCGGTAGTAAGCAGCTTTAATTTTTCAACATATATTCGGAATCAGTTGCCTAATGGCGCTTTGTTGGGAGGTAGTCAGGTAAATGGAAGGTTACAAGGCCGATTCAGGATTCGCACGGCGTACCGAGGAGATAGGTGTGCCGAATCTGGCTCCTGAATTCCGGATAGATGAAGTGATTAGAACTACCTACGACAACCTCACGCTGGAGCAGATCGAACCAGTGAGAAGTCTTCCAACCAGAATCGGTATAGGCGGACTTCCTAGCGTTCTGTTGAGCAAGCTTAGACCGCTTCTTAAATACACCCAGCTTGCCAAGGACGACTATCTTTTTCAGCAGGACGACCGCGTCGACTTTGTTTTCTTTCCAGAATCGGCGGTTATATCCGAATTTCAGATGCTTGCCGACGGACGGACCATCGAGGTTGCGGTAACCGGTTCAGAAGGAGCAGTCGGAATCTCTTCGGTATGGAGCACTTCGCCGGCCGTAAATTGTGCTCAGGTTTGCGTAGCCGGAAATGCTTATAAGATCGAAGCGGATATTTTGGAACGTGAGCTCACGTACAGCCGACCGCTGCAAAGATGGCTTCACGACCAGATCAATTCGTACATCAAGCAAATTTCGCAGAAAGTGATCTGTAACACGCACCACGCGGTAGAAGAAAGATTTTGCACCTGGCTGTTGATGCTTCACGACCGCAGTAAGAAGAGCAAGTTTAATCTTACGCAGGAGTACATTGCGGGCGTTCTGGGTGTTTACCGCCCAAGCGTAACCTGTATGGCCAAAGCCCTGAGGGAGAAAGAGGCTATCGACTATGTCCGCGGCCAGATTTTCATAACCGACCGTCAAAAGCTAAAGAAGATGTCCTGTGCTTGCTATAGCGAGCTTCCCTTCAGCAGAAGTTTTTAGCCAAACCTGATCCAATTTTTGCCCACGCGTGAAAAAGGCTGGAATCGTTTAAGACGCTTCCGGCCTATTTTTTTGACTAATGGAACGGCGTTTGCACCTGCAATTATCTAGGGTATTTAGATGCTCGATATTGATACGTACAAAGAGTTAAACAGAATGAATACAGAACGGAATCGAAAACTAAAAGAGTTTGCTGCCACTCCTATCGGAAAACCTTCGGAGCCATTGCCTTCGATATTTGATTCTGTCCCTCGCACGGGATTTTCGACTGCCAAGGTAAAAACAAGACGATCGTCCGGTAGATTAAAAATTCGGATCAAACCGAAAGCTGCTTGACGGTAATGCAGCATAGTGTTTAGCCGCCGACGTGTACGCTCGGCCGAAGCTCCGGATCGGGTTCGGCTTGTCGGAGAATCTCGCGTGTGACCGGTGCCGTGTCACCCTCGCCGAACAACAAATACCGGATCAGGTATTGAACGGGGTTCCCTTCGCTCCAGCCGAAATAAACGTGCGGGATCTTGCCGGTTTTGTCACGCAAGTTTAAAAGCAACGCCGCGATCGCATTAGGCACGGCAGGAGCGTGCGTTCTAAGGACTTTGTATCCTCCGACATCGATTCCCGAAATCCGGAGTTTGCCAGTGAACTCAGACGCATCCGCAACATCGATCTCGTAAAAAAGAACAGGGTCGGATGAGGGAATGTGGTTATCGATTCGCTTCTCGTGTTCCTTGAAGCGGTACTCCTCGATCTGTCCCGATTCGCGTCGGTTTGTCACAATCCTTATTTCGCCCTCGGCCAGTTCGTCGACAAATTTCTTTGCGTGATCGTCAAACTCGATCTTGGCGATTCGTATTTCCGTCGTTCTCATCGCACGTGAAATAAACGATGCAAGCACGATTCCGAAGATAAAGAATGCAGCGATCTTAATTCCGTCAGGCCGCTCGATTATATTTGTGATCGTGGTATAAGCAAAAACCAGCGAGATCGCCAGGAATGCCCATTTCGATCGCTGTTCCCGGCGCCAGGTCGATATTGCGACGGCGATCGCCGCCGAGCTCATCAAAACTAAAACACCGGTAGCATATGCACCTCCTTGCGCCTCGACATCCGCCTCAAAAAGAACCGTAATGACAAAACAGATGGCGGCGAAAACTATCGTCAACGGCCTGGTGGCGCGTGCCCAGTTCGGAGCCATCCCATAACGCGGAAGATACCGAGGAACGATGTTGAGAAGTCCCGCCAGGGCGGACGCACCGGCGAACCACAGAATCAAAATAGTGCTTATATCGTAGGCCGTGCCAAATACTTCACCGAGATACTCGTGAGCGATAAATGCGAGTGCACGGCCCTTAGCTTTACCTCCCTCACCGAACTCCGCAGCCGGTATAAGCAGCGTCGTGACAAAACTGCTGCAGATGAGAAAAAAGCTCATGATCAACGCCGCGGAACGTAGCATTTTCCGCGCTTTTTCAATGCGGTTTGGGTTCTCGATGATCGGCATTACAGCAACGCCTGTTTCGAAACCGGACAGCCCAAGTGCAAGTTTCGGAAAAACCAGAAGCGACAAACCGATTACCATCAAAATGCCGCGGGGCTCGATACCTGAGCTCGTCGTCGTGTTCCAAAGAGCCGATTGCCAGTCGGCGACCAATGACGGATGTATCGCAATCTGGTAAAGGCCGGTTACGATCACAACAAAGTTTAATGAAAGGTAAAGAACGACTAGCAAAACCGCGATTCCGATAGCTTCTCTAAAGCCCTTAAGGAACACGCCGGCCAGTATCGAAATCAACAGCAGCGTTACTCCCACCGGATGATCGAGAAACTTGAAGTGTTCTTCTATAAAAGGATTGTGAATGATGTGCTCGGTTGCGTCGGCGGCGGAGAGCGTTATCGTTATGACGAAATCGGTCGCGGCAAAACCCAGCAAGGCAAGAACAAACAGCTTCCCTTTCCATCTTGAAAGCAGCGACTCAAGCATCGAGATCGAGCCTTGCCCATGCGGGCTCTCCGCCGCGACGCGGCCATAGATAGGCAAAGCACCGAACAGGGTCAACAAAACCAGGATCAGCGTAGCTATCGGCGACAGAGCGCCTGCGGCGACAAACGCGATGCCCGGTTGATAGCCAAGCGTCGAAAAATAATCGACGCCGGTTAGACACATCACCTGCCACCATCGATGCTGTTGATGTCGGGCGTGAACCGATCCTCCGTTGGCGTCCGATTCGCGAACGCCCTGTAGCAGCCAACCTTTCAACCCTTTACCGTTACCGTTTGCAGAACTCACAGCGCTCTTTCCTCAACATAGAAAAGCACGGCCCTTCTCAAGACCGCGCCTAAATAAAGATCCCCAATTGCACTGTAAGATTTAACCCGGAAATCTATAAAGATTCCATCAAAAGACCATAAAGATTGCGTAAATTCGCGGAGTTTGATTCGTCCGTCCACGCCATAGACGCTAGAATCTAAAACGTTTTCGAAGGAAGTGAAAAAAACTCTTACATATTTTGTATCGCTGCTGTCCGTCGCCGTCGCCGTCGCTTTGCTTGCACCGTTTGCCGGCAGCATAAGCCCGACTACCGTTGCACTCGCCCTGTTGCTCACGGTGCTTTTTATCGCCACATTATTCGGAAGCAGGCAGGCCTTAGCCGCTTCAATACTTGCCGGTCTTTGCTTCAATTTTTTCTTTCTTCCGCCGTTTTACACGTTTCATATCGCGGAAACTGAAAACTGGATTGCCTTTGCCGTGTTTCTGATCACGGCATTTGTGGCCGGACAGCTTTCGACATATGCGCGCCGACAGGCGAACGAATCGGAGCGGCGGCGTCTGAGAATCGAGAAGCTGTACCAGGACCTTCAGGACGCGTTCGAACAGGCCAGCGAGGCAGAAGCACTCCGCCGCAGCGAAAAACTCAAGTCCGCGTTGCTGGATGCCATCACGCACGACCTTAGGACTCCGCTGACATCGATCAAAGCGTCGGTCACGACGTTGCTCGAATCGAAGAGCAGCAAACTTTTGGACGAAGAAGGCGAAAACGAGTTCCTGGAAATTATCGATGAAGAAAGTGACAAGCTGAATAGCTTTATCGAGGGCATGGTCGGTCTCGCAAAAATAGAGGCCAATGCCCTGCACATTCGCAAAACCTGGACGACGGTTCAGGAAATGCTCAGTCTGGCAATGGACCGGGCGAGACAGAAGCTGGACTTATATAAGGTACAGGGCGAGCTTGAAAAAGAGCTCCCAACTATCTTTGTAGACGCGGGATCGATATCGGAAGTGCTCTACCTGTTGCTGGATAACGCCGCAAAATATTCACCCGAGGGATCGAAAATCAGGATCGCCGCACGACAGATCAACAGAGACGTCGAGATATCGGTCGAAGATGAGGGGAAAGGCATAGCCGAAAACGATCGTGAAAAAGTATTTCAAAAATTCACGCGGGTTGCACCACACCGGGCGCCATCGACCAGTGACGGCCTGGGCCTGGGCCTGGCGATCGCGAAAGGAATAGTCGAATCGCAGGGCGGGCGGATATGGAACGAGAAAGCCGGAGGCGACTTCGTGACGCGGTTCGCTTTTGTTTTGCCGATCGAGGAATCGAAAGAAAACCGAGTATGAGTGGAGAAAAAATACTTGTTGTCGATGACGAACCGCAGATCACCCGAATCCTGCGCCGCACGTTGTCGGCCCATCACTATGAGGTAAGGACCGCGTCAGACGGCGAAACTGGTCTCGACACCTTTCGCGATTTCAGCCCCGATTTGGTGATAACCGACCTGCAGATGCCTGAGATGAGCGGGCTCGAACTTTGCCGCGAGATTCGCAGACTCTCTCAGGTGCCGATCATCGTGCTTTCCGTAAAAGGAGAAGAGGACACAAAGGTTGCCGCGCTTGACGCCGGGGCGGACGATTACATCACAAAACCGTTCGGCATGGACGAACTGATGGCCCGCATCCGGGCGGCCCTGCGGCGCGTTTCGGCCGAAAAGGTCGAAATAAAAATGCAGACGGCCATCGGCTCTTTCTCCGTCGATCTTGAAACCTACACTGTAAAAGTACGGGGAAACTCCATCCATCTGACGCCGAAAGAACTGGAGCTGCTCGTTTATTTTTTGAAAAACGAAGGGAAGGTTTTAAGCCATCGAACGATCCTGTCGGCAATCTGGGGAGCAAATTCCGTCGAGCAGAACGAGTATCTTCGCGTGTTTGTTGGTAATCTGCGAAAAAAGATCGAACTTGATCCGTCGCATCCAAGACACGTTTTGACTGAACCTTGGGTCGGATACCGGTTCATAGCCGAACCGGACGAGATTTCTGAATAAGATTTACCGGGTAACTTTGTCGTCTGAAAAAGATCTGTTGAGACCGTTGCTTACGAGTCGAACAGCAAGTATGCAGATAAAGATCACGATGGCTGGTGCAAGTACCAAGACAGGATTTGCACGAAGCAGCGTCAAATCAGCCGCGGCGCTTAGCATATTTCCGAGGCTCGGTTCCGGTTCCTGCAAACCTACTCCAAGAAAGGAAAGAGCAACTTCGTAAAGCAGGAACGCCGGGAACATCAGCGTCATCTGCGTGATAAGCGGCCCGGTGATGTTCGGCAAAATATGCCGAAACAAAATCCGCGGCTGGGTAAGTCCCGATGCTTTTGCGGCCAGAACGAATTCGCGCTCACGGATCGACGTGACAAGGCCGCGTGCGAGCCGAGCGATCTCTGCCCAACCCGTCGCGGCAAAGATCGTTACAAGCAGAAACGCGGCTTTCAGCGGCGGCAGTTCGAGAGGAAACGCCGCCCTCGCCGCCAGGATGAGGATCAGCGTCGGCAGCGACAGCATTGTGTCGGCCGCGCCCATTAAAACCGAATCGATCCGGCGCGGTGCATAGCCGCTGACTACGCCGATAAGAATGCCGATGATCGACGCCAGCAGCGTCCCGAGCGGCGTAACTATCAACGAGAATCTGATCGCGTATAAAAGTCTCGAAAAACGGTCGCGTCCAAGCTCGTCGCTGCCGAGCAGCCTTAGCTGCGGATCCAGCCCGGCGTCGGCCGACGACACAACGCCGAAAAGGTGCAAATCTGTAGAAAAAATGCCAAGTAGATCGTACCGGCTTCCTCTCACAAAAAACTCGATCGGGTAAGGCCGCGAGCGGTCTTCGTTATATTTTAAGGTCAGCGGATCTTCAAGGCGTATTGGATAAATGAAAGGCCGTAGACTGAAATTTCCTGTTTCATCGCGGAACCGGATCGCGGAAGCCGGTGCAGAAGGCTCGCCCCTCACCTGCTGCTGATACGCGTAAGGCGCCAGGAACCCCGCGAATGCGACGACTACATAAAGCAGCACGACGACAGCGATCCCGACACGGAAGCCAAGTGTTTGTCGCTTTTTCTTTTTTCTAAAAATATCGTCTGTCATCGCGAGTCGTTTTCATAACGAATACGCTTATCGTTCAATTGCTGAAGCAATTCGGCCAGCGCGTTCCCGAACCATACGGCGGAACTTGTTATCAGGACTACGGCCATCACGACGGGAATGTCACGGTTGCGTACCGCATTCACCGTCAACGCACCGATGCCCGGCCAGCCGAGAACCGTTTCGACGATCACCGAACCGCCAAGCAGTGCACCGAGCGAGAGACCGAACAACGTCAGAAAAGGATTGATTGCCGCCCGCAAAGCATGTCGCGTGATTATTGCCCACTCCGACAGTCCTTTTGCCCGGGCATACTGGACAAAATCTTCTTTCATCGCCTGACCAAGAGCTTCGCGGGTTTGGGCGAGAAAAATTGCCGTCAACGGAACTGCGAGCGCAAGCGAAGCGAGAATAATCTTCAGCGGTCCCGTTTCTGAGCCGCCGACGCCGCCTGAAAAATAGACCGTCAAAAGAAGGGCCAACAAGGCAAGTACGATGCGCGGTGTAGATGATGTGATCAGGATTAGAAACTCGATAAACGCATCAAGAGCTTTATTCGGAAAGCGCACCGCCAAAAGGCACAACACGACCGAGACGACGATGGCAATGAACAGGGCGAACGCGCCGAGCAACCCTGTGCTCAGCAAACGATTCCAGATCAGGCCGCCGACCGGAACGCGGAACGAGATCGATTCGCCAAGGTCGCCCGTGACCGCGCCGCCCAACCATTTTGCGTAACCTACCGGCCACGGCTGGTCTAGACCGTAGACATTGCGAAGATGTTCGATAGTCTTGGCAGAGATCTGCGGATTTTCGCGCAGGGCCGAGAATGCATCGCCACCCGCCGCTGAAAGCAGCGCAAAGGTCAGGCCGGAGACGACCAGCAGCATTACAAGTCCCTGAACAATTTTTCTAAGAAAAAATCGAAGCAATCAGATATTTCTCCGCAGGTTTTGAGGCCGAGAACTTGCGTAATTTTTGTATATTGCGGGTTGATTTGCAATGGAAAAACTCTTAAACTCGGCGCCATTCACCGGATAATCGGGTGAATGGCCTCTCGAAACTGATCACGTTCTAAGAAATTTGTATTCTCTAAGCTCGCTCAAGGTTTTTCTATGCGTAAAGAAATCATATCGTTCGTAGCAGCCTTTGCGTCATTCGTCTCGCTATTTGCTGCGGGATGCGGTCCCGCTGCCGAGCCTCCCAAAACGGCCAACAATAAAATCGAGGAGCGAATTTCCGGCAAATCCGGCGGAACGCTCACCGTACGATTAACGTCGGCTCCGAAGACTTTCAACTACGTCATGGGGGCCGACGAACCGTCTATCGTGACAACGCTGTTTCTACTTACCAGCCGGCTGATAGAATTCGACCATCGGTCGCAGAAGTACGTTCCGGCATTGGCCGAAAGCTGGACGGCGTCGGCTGACGGCAAAACCGTAGATGTGAAACTGCGCGACGGCCTAAAATTTTCCGACGAGCAGCCGATAAAAAGCGATGACATAATTTTCACGCTTGCTGCGATCTATGACGAAAAGACCGATTCGCCCGCGTTTCGCGACGCGATGCAGGTAAATGGGAAAGAGATCGAAGCAAAAAAGATAGACGACACAAGGTTTCAATTGGTCTTCCCCGAACAGGTCGCCTCGTTCGAAAACTATCTCGATAATCTCGGAGCAATGCCGAAACACCTTTTAGAAGCTGATCTTAAAGCCGGCAAATTTGCGGAGGCGTGGAAACTTACTTCCGACCCGAACACGATAGTCACCAGCGGTGCTTTCGCCGTCGAATCGGCGACGCCGGGCGAACGCGTTACGCTGAAACGAAATCCTCACTATTACAAAAAGGACGAGAACGGAACACCGCTTCCCTATTTGGAAAAATTGGTTCTTGAGGTCGTGGCGGATGCCAATAATACGTTCGCGTCGCTCAATCAGGGCACGATCGACATCGCCGACCGAATTCGCGGGACCGATTTTGCGGCTTTGAGTTCACAGGCCGGGTCGGTGCGCGGCTACGATCTCGGCCCCGGCCTCGGGACAGACCACATTTGGTTTAACCTGAATAAGGCCACGGGTGACGGCAAACCTTTGAATAACACGCCGAAGTACAAGTGGTTCAACAACAAGATCTTTCGACAGGCCGTGTCGGCCGCCATCGATCGTAAGACGATCTCCGATATTACGCTGAAAGGCCTTGCAACTCCGATCTACGGATTCGTCTCGCCCGCAAATCGTGTCTGGATTAACAAAGATCTTCCAAAACCCGCGCAGGATCTGGAGAAGGCGAAAACTCTACTCGATCAGGCGGGTTTCAAGCGTCAGGGCAATCCAGACGCGCCGGAGCTTTTTGACTCCGAGAACAACCGCGTCGAATTTACCCTAATTGTACCGGCGGAAAACGAACAGCGAAAACTGATCGCGGCCGTCGTTCAGGAAGATCTCGCGAAGCTTGGAATCAAGATGCAGGTAGCGCCGGTCGAAAACCAGGGCGTTACCGAACGCTGGTCGAAGACCTTCGATTACGATGCGTTGCTCTTCGGACTATCCGTAACCGGCATCGAGCCCAGCTCTTACGCCAACTTCCTTCTCAGCGGAGCGTCGGTGCATCAGTGGCATCCCAGTCAAAAGACTCCCGCAACCGAATGGGAGGCTAAAATCGACAAGCTTTTCGCCGAACAAGCAGGAGAAAGAGACTCAGCTAAACGAGCCGTCATTTTCAACGAGATTCAAAGCATAATCACCGACGAATCGCCGATCATACCGATTACCGCTCGCCACATTACGACCGCCGCAAATGCCCGCGTCGGTAACTACGCTCCGAGCAGTATTTTTCCGTTTTCGATCTGGAACGCCGACGAGCTGTTTATAAGGCAATGACTGCTCGGCTGAAACATTCTCTCTACCAAATAAAAAAAGAGGTAAAGCTTTGGTCGCTCTACCTCCTTTTTTTTGACCGCTCCACCAGGGAGCGATCTGCTTGTGCGGCGTGGGGCATTTATTTCAAGCGATTCGCCAGCCTGGGCGTACTTGAGAAAAAGTTGAATGTCGCGCAATCAAGCTTCGCAAGATTTGAAAACACGGGACTTTCCCGAACGAGAAAATCCCGCGTTCCGTCTTTCGTTCCTAAAGCCCCCGCTTGGAACGAAATCGATTAGCAACGTGACTATTAACGGCGAGTTCCGTTATGTCACGCTGTAAGACTACTAACTGCATGTTGAGAAATTCTTGAGGTTTTCGGAGCGGGCAAATTCAATGACTTGAGCAGAAGATCATAGACCGTTAGACCAGCTCTTTATAAAGCTTCGTCGTTTCGGCAGAAGGTGTGATTCCGAGGTCCTTCTTAAGGAGCTCCTGCAGGTTTTCGAAGTGCTTTTTGACGGACGCGGGTTTTGCCTGGCCGGCGTATGTTTTTAGCAGCAGGCGGTGGACGTCTTCGCGATACGGATCGTCTTTCAAAAGCTCGCCGCAATATTTTAGTACCGCGACCCACCGTTTTTCCGCGAAAGAGAGTTTTGCCAGAGCGTTCAAAACCCGGCCAAACTGCTCGGCGTAATAGTGCCGCCGTTCTTCGGCCCAGTCCTCGTATACTCCGGCCATATACTCGCCGCGGTAAATAACATGGGCCGCATCAAGATTTTCACGCAGCCGCACAGGATCTTTTTCGCGCTTGGCTTCTTCGGCTTCGGCGATCAGCGTTTCAAACCGCTCGGAATCTATTTGGTATGAAAGGTCGGGATTGAGTTGATAGCAGCCGTCCCGAAATACCAGGAAATTTTGCTTGAAAGCCTGTTTGCTGTTCAAGGCTTTCCGGATATGAGAAATGGTCGGATGAAAGTTTTTTTCGACTTTTGCCGGGTCTTCTCCGGGCCAGAACGCCTCGATCAACACTTCCTTCGCCACGCGGCGATTTCTGCTTGTCGCTACGAAGCAGAAGATGTCCCGGGCACGTTTGGTCGTCCAGGCATCGGACGCAAACGGTTTAGCCGGATCGCGAAATATCTCGACATGTCCGAGCACATTCACCGTCAGGTCGTTCAGAGTATGAGCCTGTACGCTATGTAAAGACGCGGTGGATTGCGTCCCGGGCCGTTGCTCACCTGCCTCCGCCGCCTTTCGGTCCATTGCTGCAGCCTCGCGCAAATCCGCGGGAAGTTTTTCAAAGATGTCCTCGTCACGAAACATCTGCGGATTGCGGAGTATTTCGCGCCGGAGCCAATATTCGTAATCAAAACGCGCCGACAGGTCCAGGGCTCGCTGCAGCGGTTTTCTCATTTCTTTTATCCGTCCGAGAGTAAAGTAAGTTTCCGCAAGCAGCATGTTCGCCAGAGCCTCGTCGTAATAGTGGTTCTCCCCGCAGAAAAAACGCACGAGGCTTTCCACCTTCTCGGCCAGGCCGTCAGTTTTACCCTCGTTCAAATCGACCTGATAAAGCCGTAGAAGCGCGGTATTGACACCAATCAAATTGCCGGTCGTTTCGCGGGCCGCCTTTACGTTTTCCAATAGCCCGCGTGCCTTTCCCGCATCACCGTTAAGACGGTAAAGAATCGACCGCTCTTCGAACAATTCCTTAGAGGCGGGATCTATTTCGGCCTCGGTATATGCGTTGGCGGCCCTTTCGTAAAAGGCTTCGGCGTTGAGCAGGTCGTCCTTTTCCCGATAAAAATTCCCGTAAGCTTCGAAAATCTCACCGCGAAGAAATACAAGGTTATATAACTGACACAGGTCGAGGGCCCGTTCCAGATGGGTTTCGGTCTCTTCGAACTCGCCGCGGTAAAGATGCAGTCTTGCTACGTTCAGGTGACCGATCGCTTCCTGCGGTAGCTGTTTTCCGGAATGTCCGTCGCGGAATATTCGTTTAAACCAACGCAAGGCCTGGCCGAAATCGCCGCGAAAGCCAGGGGCAAGTGCCAGGTTATGCGTTATCAGGCGAATATACGCCTGATTTCCAACATTTTCGGCAGTTTCCAATGCCGCACGAAAATGATGCTCGGCATCGGACCATTTGCCTTCTGCGATCAGGCACAATCCCCGCGTATTCGAACATTTCATAAACGTCGCCGATTCAGCCGGAACGAGCTTTTCGGCCCTGCCTAACAGCTCGAACGCCTCGGCATTTCTGCCCCGCCGCCGAGCAATGCTCGCGAGCGAATGTAAACATTCAGCCTCGCCTTCGGCATCGGTCGCGGATGATAAGACTTTTAACGCCTGCTGCAAAAGGCCCTGAGATTTTTCGATTGCGCCCTGAAGCCTCGCAACCTCGGCACAGTGAAGCATCGAACGTGGAAATCTTTCAAAATGTTCGGCTGGTATGCGGTCGGCCATCAGGCCAAGCGACACGAATGCTCCCGAAGCGATCCATTCCTCACCGGTTGTCGAAACGATCTCGGCTGCCCGATTGAAATTACTTGCCTCAATAAGATAACCAAGTGCAAGCTCTGGCCGTTTGGACGCTATGTAATATTCCGCAATTCTGGTTCGTTCGGACGAAAGCAGCGAACTGCCGATCTCGGATCTAAGCTGCCGCCTCAAAAACTCACGGAAGAGCGGATGAAACCTGTATGCTTCGGCCGGTCCGCCTTCGCCCGCGGCTGTTAGGAAGACATTCTTTTGAGCAAGCTCCGGAAGCGTGGCCGAGCAGCGAAATTCGGGGAAAACCGCACTGCAGGTATCAAGGTGCATCGTGTCCAGAAGCGAAACGTTCATCAAAAATGTCCGCGTTTCTTCCGCTTCGCGGGAAAATACCTCTTCCGCGAAATAATCGAAAATATCCTTTTCCGATTGCTGTAGCAGATTGCTCAGGCTAAGCGAATGTAGGTCCGCACCTGAATGAATTTCCTGCTCTGCTACCTGTCTTACAAGCTGCAGTGCCGTGATCCATCCATGAGTTCGACCGCGGTATTCTGTTATTTCGCTTTCGCCAAGCTCTACGTTAAGGGTTTGTCTGAATAGTCCACGAACTTCCTCGTCATTAAATAGCAGATCGTCACGTGTAACGATCAAAGCGGCCTGCTGGGTTCGCCGCCGCATGATCGCCAGCGGCGGAAGGTCCCTTGTCGTAATGATTACGTGCAGAAGGTCGGACGAATAGTGTAAAAGCCGATCGACCAGCTTGTGGACCACGGTTTCACGACCGATATGATGGTAATCGTCCAGGACCAGAACGAACGGCTGCTCGATCGAATCGAGCATTTCGTTGATCAGAAGATCGGCTGCCCGCTCCGGATATCTTAGAAGCTCGTCCTTGGCATCGGAAAGATAGGGGAAAATTGCTTCTCCGAAGTTTGGTTCGATATTTTTTATTCCCTGGGCGATGTAAGTCAGGAAAACGATCGGGTCAGCGTCTGTGTGATCGAGCTGATACCAAACATACGGACGACCCTGTGAGCGTACAAAGTCCGCTATCAATGTTGTCTTTCCGCAACCGGCGTCAGCGGCCACCATGGTCATCGGAGCGTTTAGATTGGCCCGAAGTCGGTCGGTCAATCGCGGGCGATCGACCAGCTCGGAAACCGCTCTGGGCGGTAATAATTTTGTGCGGAGAAAAAAGGTTGATGGTTGCTGCATCTGCGACGCTTTACGGCAAAAGATTTACCAAAAGCTTAGCATTATCAGGCTGCGGCAGAAATTGTAGATCAGAGTAATTCTTACCGTTAGACGCGGGCTTTTTTGGAGCGAGTTTTTCCGCGATCTTCCGCAACATTCCGATCCGGCCGAACGAATCCGCCGCGGCTTGGCGTGCCGCAGGCTTTGTCAGGCCAAATTCCGAAAAAAGGGCTGCAGTTTCGTCGCCGGTAAATGCCAAAAGCTTCTCGTCCATCAGGTTCAGCATCTGCTTCGAGCGGAGCCGCCACATTGGTGCCGGCGGATGGCTGCGGCAGGTCAAAAGCAGCCGCGTATTCTCGCGAAGGCCGCAAATTAGCAGTTCAAAAAACTTATCGAACCACGGAGCGTCGAACACATGATGCAGGTCGTCCAAGACTATTAGCATCTGCTCATCCGTCTTTAGCGCGTCGAGACGAAACAGCATTTCCGCTATAACCTGAGCGACCGGACCGTCGGGAAGCCCTTTGCCGGAAACCGCCTCGTATCCTGCACCGGTGAGCGAGTCGTATATGCTCGAAGCAAAGTACCTTGAAAAAACACTCCAATCTGCGTCGGACGGCTCGACCGAATACCAGGCCACGAGTTCCTTCGTCCTGGCAAAAGTCGCGGCCAGTGAAGTTTTTCCGGTGCCGGCCCGGCCCGAAACAAGCGTCGCACCGAATCGCCCCAGCGACTGTTCCAGTGCCTCGTCCAGCCGCCGTCTCATCAGGCAGCCATCGACCTCCGGAATTCGAAGTTTGCTCACCAACAAACGAAAATCGGCGGCCAGAACGGGCGGGCTTTTGTCGGATGTTTCTTTTCTGAAGATATTTCCATCGGAGAATCTGAGGGTACTCACATCGGAGAAAATAGTGTCGTGAAGGTATAGGGTGAGGGCCATACGCGTATTTGTTTTAGTACAGCCGTCTTGAGGAAAACTTGAGGTTACGAAGTTACCGCTTTCCTGCGGCTTTAGTTCTCAAGTTTTTCTCAAGTGGAGAAAAATACAATGCTCGTGGTTTGAAATTGATCGGTCACTCACCCCGAGGGCCAGACCGGCGAAAACCGGCTGGCCCTTTT
>CADEEU010000051.1 GCA_902826385.1 uncultured Acidobacteriota bacterium
GTTGATCCCTTCGATGTATTCCTTGCGATGGCTGTAACTAAACCTATCGAACTGTTCACGGGCCTTTTTGTTTTTCGACAATGCGTTTTCAAGATCGTCAGGAACGACAAGCTCTTTCTTTTCCGCGGGTCTCTTTTTTTCGACTTTGATGCCTTTTCTGTTAAGCTCGACAGCCTGGCGAATCAGTCCGACCATAACCTTGTCCGAAGGCAAATCCCTAATTGAAGTTATACGGCCAAAACTGCCCATTGCGGTCTTGTTATCGGGGAACGCATCGCTCTCAATCAGCGACTGCTTCCAGAATCCGAACGAACAATGCTGTTTGAACGCGGCCATATTGCAGACCATTCCCTTGTAGTCGAAATGCGGAAAGCTCCATTTCATCGATTCTTCGATCTCAGGGCAAGCCTTGTGAACTAGCTTTCGGATATGCAGAAGTATCGGCTGTGCAAAATCCGCGGATTTTTCGATGTAGACATCGACTTTGGGATCGATCTTGGACATAAATCCAAAGCGTTCAAAGCGTTGTTGTTCGGAACCGCAAGATTATATACGATTTTCGCGTCTTATGACCAACTTTAACCCCGACCATCTTTCATCGACCGCGCAAACCTTTACATCGACCAGGCCCAGCGGAAACGCAGCTTCGCGAATCGTATCTTCAGTGATTTCCGTTGGCAGCCTGGCCGCTTTCTTGTACCAGGAAACCCAGATCGGCTCCGTTTTGTTTGATCGCCTTCGACGCTTTAGCAAGGCCCCGAAAAAGTTCGTCGCGGGAATTCGTAAAAAGATGAACAATGTCCGCATCCGCTTCAAGCTCATACGCTATGCGTACGTCATGCGGCAGCGGCTCGACAAGCCCCAGATAATTCTCCGGTGCACTGAGGGCCACGATACTCATGCCTTCCTTCACGCCAAGCTTTTTCGCGGGCGGTGTGCCCGAGTATCCAGCAGTCATAACATTTTCACCAACACCTTTCTCTCCCGCGGCCCGTCGAACTCGCACAAATAGATCCCCTGCCAACGGCCTAAGCACAGCTTTCCGCCCTCGACCGGCACCGTCACACTTGAACAACCGAAGATTTGATGTGAGCATCGGAGTTGTGTTCGAAATGTTTGAAGTGCTCATCGTATTGCGGAATCAATCTCCTCAAAAACCCGAGCATGTCCGACTGTACGTCTGGGTCCGCGTTCTCGTTTATCGTAAGCCCGCAGGTCGTGTGCTGGGTAAATAAAACGCACACGTCGGATTGTACCGAGGCTTCACTCAAAGACATTTGAACCTCGGCCGTTATGTCGATCATCTCTTCACGGACGGTCGATTTGAATTTGAGAATTTCCGATGGCGGCATCGCTTCAGAATATATCAAACCTTGAGCAGATAAGCAGTTAGCAGCTGTCCGAGGTCGACAGCTACCTGTTAAACTCATAATATGCACAAATCAATCGGGAGAAGAATGATGAAAAGAACGTTGTTTGTTTTTGTAAATCTGGCTTTGATCTGCATTACTGTCGCAACCGCGCAGAACAGGTTTGACGGCTATTCGCTGTCGGTCAAAGCGGACAACTCCGGCGTTTGCCCTGTCCGCTTTTTGCCGCAGCAGAATCAGCAAAATCACGTTCAGGTTTTCATTGCCGGCACAAACATGCAGAAACCCGCTACCGGTTTGACCGCGTGCGACTTCAGCACGGTTGAAGGAAACCGTGTTGGGCCGAACTCGGCCGATCAAAAATGGTGCTTTCAGGGGCCTGAGGAACTGTATGAGATAAAACTCGGCAACGGCGATTCTTACCTGTGGCCGATGGTCGGCCGCGACACCGGTTTTTATAACGTTAAAGATTTTCGCCCGGTGAAACGCACCGAAAGTCCGACGGTGAAATATTTGTATTCTGAGCCCGCCGATTATACGAAAGCGATCCGCAACGCAATGATGGTAATGGCAAGTCGTCAGGGCGGAACGCTTCTTTTTCCGAGCGGTGATTACATTGTAGGTACAACCGATGGCAATACCCGCGACCCGTCTTATGAAGCCATCACGGTTCCGTCCGGAGTAACGATAACGGGCGCAAGCGGGAACTTTTCAGTGCCGACGACAAACATGCCCATTCGGGCGAGCGCGAGCCGTATTCGACTAAGGAACAATCGGCAAACGATCTTTCGAATCGGCGGCTGTACGAATGCCGTGACTGTACGTAATATCGAAATGATCGGCAATACAGCCCTTTATGGTGAAGGCCCGCGTGACGCGACGGGGAACTACGGAATCGAAGCGCTTGGAGAATGGACCATTGATCCGATCACGAAGGTGCACCTGCCTAACACGAGCCAGTTCTTCAGGTTCGAAAACGTTACTTTTCAAAATTTGGATATCGGTATATTTGTCCACAACACCAATCAACCGAATTGCAATTCCGCCAGGCAGATGTGTAATCAATGGCAGTTCGATAACATTCGTGTCGATCACGGCATGTTTTTGTACAACAAAACCGGAATCAAGATAGACACCTTTAACACTGACTGGACGATCGCAAATTCACAGATCAACACGGCCGCAGCGAATGCTCCGGGAAATGGTATCCACATTGTGCGTGCCGCGGGAATTTTAATAGAGAACACGTTCGGCGGTGGGACCGATGAAGGACGCAATATCGGCGGCACGTTTCTTTACATCGATTCGGTCGGCACTTTGACCCTCATCGGAGTTTCCGCCGAGCGAACGCAGAAGACTATTTACACTGTTCCGTCGACATCGGCGGCGTCTCAAATGATGACGGTGATCGGCGGGGTTTTCGGGTCCCCGATCGAGTTAAATGGTCGGCTAAATTTCATTTCCATCGGCAACCACTACAGCGCGCGAACCATCCAGGCGGGGCCCGGCGTAACCGTGACATCCAACGGCGACCGATTTTGCTACGATCCGCTTGTGTTGGCGAATACCTGTCTCGAACCCGGAAGCCGAACTCCAGTGACGAAACCCGGTTTCGATAAGGGACGTTTGATGTTCCGCACAGGACGTCTCCCCGAGGGCCAGCCGGGAAATTTTATCGATCGTCAGTCAAACTATTTTGGTTACGACGTCGAGATAGGTGACGGTCTGATGCAGTTCGATTCGAATGTCACCTTTCGCGACCTCGCGGCGTTTGTAGCGCCGTCAGCGGGCTCGTCGCGTGTACGTGACGGTGCGATCGTTTATTGCAAAGACTGTCGGAAATCGCCCAACGGCGTATGCTCGCAAGGTCAGGCCGGCACCGACGGAGCGTTTGCAAAAAGGATAAATGATCAGTGGAGGTGTGACTAATTCCCGGAACTAGGAGGTTTCGAACAACCGTATGATCATTTGGCCATTACCACGCCATTTGACCCAGCCGCGGTTTTCGTCCTTCGACTTGTCGCCACCGTCATTCCATTTTACTTTTAACCAGTCACCGCTGATCTCGACCGGAAAAAAAAGCGTTGGTGCACTCGAAAGCTCTACTACGTTCCCGCCTTTCGGTGAAGAATGTAGCGGATTCGAGTCACTATCAAACTCAATGGCGTAGCAATCTAAAATATATTTTTCCCACTTTTGACGCTCGAATAACGGGCTGTTTTTTTTAACAAATTTTTTATCACCCGTTTCTTCGTTCGACACAACTTCGTAAAAATCCTTAGATTCGCCGACGAGGTTGAAAACAATGTATCCGTCACCCGAATATCGAAACGGCTTAAAGTATTCGTTTTTCTCGGGCTTTTCGCCATTGTCCTCAATGAATTTGTAGCTGTACCAAAACGAACCGTCCTTTTGATAGATATCTACTTTGCCAGCTTTTACAGCATCGTCGGTTGTTTTCAACTGTCCGATTGAATTCCGTAAATCGTAAGGCTGAACTTCAGTGTTCTTTACTTTCGACCTGAGTTCGTTAGTGTTGCTTGGTTGGTCAATTGATGTTTTTTGGGGGTGCGTTATCTGGCCGTTAGAATAATTACATCCACTTATAAACAATGTCAGCGAAAGTAAAAGGACTTCGGATAAAACCTTCATATTTTCAAATCCTTAACTAACTTCCAAACCCCAGGTGTCCATGATCATCGTGACCGCCCGCCGTCGGAATCCCAGATAGCTTCGCCATTTTGCCTTGGTAGTTCTTTTTAAAACCAAACGTTTCGGCTACTTGATAGACGATTTCATTGTTTTTTTTCGAGAAGTTTTTATTATTCATTTTACCATGAAAGCTGTATCCCCCGTTGTCGATGTAGCGGAAATCCACATCTAAACCACTGCGACTGCCATGACCGTGCCCGGCATGATCAACAGACCCGGGAGACCAAGGATCCGAACCATTATCGGCTGACATATCACCAAATGATATATGGATTGAATGCGTATCCTTAAGTACTGCTGCTACGCCAAAAAGGGCAGCCGCAACATTTGCCAATAAATAATGATCGCCTTTTCCGTGAAGGACACCATTATTCATACCGCCAGTGTCTATACCCGAATATCTGTCGAAGAAATTCATTCTATCCGGAAATTTAACTAATAAAGCTTGATTCGGCTCAAGACTTATAAGTAAAAAATATCCGTCCATATTAACATTCTGAAGATAGTAGTTATTGACCTTATCGTTGTTATGGCTTGGAACGACTGTTCCCGTGCGATTGATATGATAATCAAGCGGCATTTTTGAGACCCCCTATAACATGTAACCTTGAAACGGTAACGTCAGGAAATTTTAACATTCTTCTATTGATTCGTGACAGAAAACGGAGCCGGAGAAATCCGTATCAACTTTTTCAGATACCTAATTAGTCTTACGAACTTGTCGAAAAGCTCGGCCGGCTGCTGCATGACGGAGTTTGTGAGCGATGGATCGTGATGCCCTTACTGTCGTTCTTTTTTACGCTTTTTTGCCTGGTCACAAGGGCGACGGAAACAACCACGATCGCTGCTCCGATCAGCATTTGTAAGGTCAGGGATTCGCCGGCAACTCCCCAGCCGAGCAGTACAGCCACGACCGGATTGACGTAAGCGTAGGTTGCGACTTTCGAAGGGTCGGCATTCTTTAACAGCCAACTATACGCCGTAAAACCGACCAGCGAGCCAAATAAGATCAGATAACCGACCGCGGCCCATGACCGGCTCGAGATCGCTAATGGGTCAAATGCCCACCACTCGCCTCTTATCAAACTGACCAGCATCAGCATCGTTCCGCCCGAAATCATCTGCAAGCCCGCGGTCAGCAGCGAAGATTTCGGCACAGGAGCCTTTAGGCCATAGATCGAACCCGCCGCCCATGAGAGTGCGGCCCCGATAACGGCAAAAGTGCCAAGCCATTGGCTCATGCCGCCATTCAGAATACCGCCGTTGGTCGTTTGCCCGGTCACAAGCAGGGCGACGCCGGCAAAACCGATCACAAGCCCGATGGTGGTCAGCAAATTCGGCCGGCCCTTCTTTAACCACAACCAACTAAGGAGAATGACGAAGAACGGCTCGACCGCGACGAGCAGGGCCGCGAGGCTTGACGAAATATACTGCTGCGCCAGCACCACGCCGCCGTTTCCGCCAAGCAGAAGCAGCGTGCCGACGATCAGGCTGGTCCGCCAGTGAACGGCCTTCGGAATCTCGAAATCAGCCGAACGCGACGCAATAAGCAACAGCACCGCACCCGCAAACACGAATCGCGTCCCAGCCATGATAAACGGCGGAAATGTTTCGATCGCATACTTGATCGCGAGGTAGGTCGATCCCCACAGAAGATAAATAGCAGCAAAGGCCGCTATCATTATTACCAGCTTTTTGTTGTCTCTAAGCGTCGTTAAATTCATAACGCTACACTCCCTTTACTCGATCTACTTCTTTTTCGCTCTTGACTTCGCCGGCCCGATACAACGATCCAGCGGCAGAGCAGTTGTTTCCTTTACCGTTTGCAGCACGACGGTCGTGCGGGTTGAAACCACGGTCGGGATCGCCTTTAATTTTTCCCTAAGCAATCTCGCCAAGTCTTCCGGATCAGCCGCACGGACTTTCAGGAGGTATGAATCTTCGCCCGCTACGTCATGCACCTCCAAAACCTCAGGTATATCAGCCAATAGCTGATCGGTCCCGTCACCGCATTCATTAGTTCGCACAAACACAAAAGCGATCAGACCAAAGCCGACCATCTTCGGGTCGAGCGATGCGGCGTAGCCGCGAACTATGCCGCGGTCCTCAAGTTTTCTGATTCGTTCCAGCACCGCCGACGGCGCCAACCCAACCTGCCGGGCAATTTCGGCGTTCGACTCTCGCCCGTCGCGTTGAATAATGGTCAGAATATTTTTATCAATATCGTCAATCATTCGTTAATAGTCGTGAAATACAGAATAATCATCGGTTAATTTTTTGTCAAGCTAAATATTCATCGGCTAATCTCTTATTTCTGCCAGGCGGTCTAAAAAGAGAAAAGGCCTTAAATGCACAGCCGGATGGGCTATCGGCCCCGTCGGGATTGATTAAGCAAAACGTTTCGAAATATTATCGAACCTATGAAATCAGTCGTGATCGAACAATCCGAACTGCAGGAAGTGGTCTCCTACAACCCTGCGACAGGTGCTGAGGTCGGGCGAGTAGCGACGACCACTGCTGACGACGTACGTGCGGCCGTCGAGCGATCCCGGGAAGTTTTTCACACATGGAAAAAAACGAGTTTCGCGGAGCGGCGCCGGTTTATGATGCGTGCCCGCGAGGTCATTCTGACTGACATCGACGGCATCGCAAAGCTGATCTCGGCCGAGTCCGGCAAGCCGTTCGGCGAGGCGATTGCGATGGAAATTGCGCCCGTTCTCGACCTAATGCAGCATTTCGCACGCAACACAGAAAAAATGCTGCGGCCCGCAAAAATCAACATCGGCCTTTATATACTGATGGGTCGGTCGTCGAAGATTGTCTATCACCCGCTGGGCACCATCGGCATAATTCCAGCGTGGAATTATCCTTTTTCGATACCGCTGGGCGAGGCCGCGATGGCGCTTATGGCGGGGAACACGGTCGTGATCAAACCGTCGGAGCTGACGCCGCTTGTCGGTTTAAAGATCGGTGAGATATTTGCGAAAGCCGGATTTCCGGAAGGAGCGTTTCAAATTGTCAGCGGAGCAGGCGAAACCGGCTCGGCCTTGGTCGACGCGGCGCCCGACAAGATAATGTTCACGGGCTCGGTCGGGACCGGAAAAAAGATCGCGATGGCCGCGGCGAAAAATCTCACATCCGTAGTACTTGAGCTCGGCGGCAAAGACCCTATGATCGTTTTCGAGGATGCAAATCTGGAACTCGCAGCAGGTGCTGCGGTCTGGGGAGCGTTCTGTAATTCGGGCCAGTCCTGCTCATCGGTCGAGCGGCTTTATGTCCAAGAATCGGTTGCCGAAAAGCTTACAAAGCTGATCGTCGACAAGACGCGCCAATTAAAACAAGGATCGGGCGATGCCGAAGATGTCTCGGTCGGCGCGATGTCGTCTGAACGGCAGTTGAAGATCGTCGAAGACCACGTAAACAGTTTTCGCGAGGCAGGAGCGAAGATAGAGATCGGCGGCGGGCGAAACGCGGACTTTAGTCCGCGTTCCTCGGACTCGCGAACTGAAGCTCGCTTCCCGTTGTTCTTTGAACCCACCGTTATCAGCGGCGCAACGAACGAGATGCGGGCAATGCAGGAAGAGACGTTCGGCCCGACGCTGCCGATAGCGACTTTCAGGACCGAGGAGGAAGCGATTCGTCTTGCGAACGATTCCGAATTCGGTCTGACCGCAAGCGTCTGGACGCGCGATTACACTCGCGGCCGACGCGTCGCCGAACAGATCGAATCAGGCTCGGTCTGCATCAACGAAGTTCTTTACACCCACGGCATCGGCCAAACGCCGTGGGGCGGTTTCAAAAATTCCGGCCGCGGCCGCACGCACGGACGTGAAGGTCTGATGGAACTCGTCCAGCCGCAGCATATACACACTAACCGCTTCGCGTTCATACCCAATGCGTGGTGGATGCCGTACTCGGCAACAGCGATCGAAACATTTCGAGCCCTTGCAACTAAATTTGCAAGTGGGTCAATTTTCAAGACTGCTCAGCTCTTACCCCAACTCTGGAAAAGGATCAAAGAGTTGCGCTAATTTCCTTCGGAACCGCCGAACCTCCGGCAAACTATTTCCGAACCGTCGGATAGCTGATTCCGAGCTGCTGGAGATACGTGTCGTATTTTGACGGATTGTAATAGAACTTCCGCATCGGTTCGCGATACTCCTGCATTATCTTTGTGTTTAGCCAGATTGCGGGTTTGTCGGTGGCGGAGAGGAGCGGTTGGTATTTGGTGTCCTTGGTTTGAACGTTGCGAAAGTAATCCCAGGCCTGCTCTACCAGTTGCGGTTTAGTCAGCAGATCGATCATCGTCATTGCCATCACCTTTGCTCCCGCCGTTGCTCCTTTGTGTGCTATCGGGGTGGCCATGGCGATGGAGTTCGACCAGTGGTGACCCGGCAGGTTTGGAATATTGGATGGATAATTCAGCGTGATGGTCGGCACATTCCAAGATACGTCGCCGATATCATCGGAACCGCCCACTCTCTCAGCGTTACTTGCCGGACCGCGAAGCGTCGGAGTGAGTTGCGTGGCAAGACCATTCTCAGGCACTTTTAGTTCTTTTTGGAGAGCTTTCGCTAAGGTCTGATCGGCTTCGCTCCATTGAGGCAGGCCAACTTGCTTAATGTTCTCATGAACGGTCTCAGCGACCGTCTTATTAAAATGTGCTGGCCAGGCGGTTCCCAGCAGAGTCGATGTGACGGAAGTATTGGTCATCATCGCGGCGCCTTGGGCAATACTGTCGCCGGCGTCGCGCATGGCTTTGATGTTTTCATAATCGAGCTCGCGAAAATAGTACCAGACACTCGCGAGTGACGGGACGACGTTTGGCTGATCACCGCCGTTGGTGATGACGTAATGCGAACGCTGCTGAGTGCGAAGATGCTCACGCTTAAAGTTCCAGCCGATATTCATGAGTTCGACAGCGTCCAAAGCGCTCCGGCCGCGCCAAGGCTGTTGCCCGGAGTGAGCACTCTCGCCTTTGAATGTGTATTCGACCGACACGAGGCCGATCCCCGCGCTCTGCCCCCACGAGACTCCAAGATTATTCCCGACATGAGTGAACAGTACGACATCGATGTCCTTGAAGTATCCGTCGCGCGCGAAATACGCCTTGCCGCCGAGCAATTCCTCGGCGGTGCCGGGCCAGAGTTTGATCGTGCCGGGCATTTTGTTACGTTCCATCAACCGTTTGACTGCGATCGCCGAGGTGATGTTGAGCGGCACGCCGGAATTGTGGCCTTCGCCGTGTCCGGGAGCGCCTTCGATTATCGGATCGTGATACGCCACGCCCGGTTTCTGCGAAGCCTTTGGTATGCAGTCGATGTCAGAGCCAAGCGCGATGACAGGCTTGCCCGATCCCCACGTCGCCATCCACGCGGTTGGAATGCCCGAGATGCCGCGTTCGATCTTAAATCCCTCTTTCTCGAGTATTCCCGTCAGGTACTTCGACGTTTCGACCTCGTGAAACCCAAGCTCGCCAAAGCTGAAGACCATATCGATCATCACCTGAGTCTGCTTGCTTCTGGCCTCAACATCCTTAACGACCTGCGCCTTATAATCCGTCGCCGGATCGGGTTGCGGACACACTAGCCCAAACATCGCGAGGCACAACATGATCGTAGCGAGTAGTTTTCGCATAGAGGCTCTTTTTACCCTTTTTGTTATTGTGATTAATCCAACGCCATTGATGCTAAGGGAGATTGTTCCTATTATCAAGGTCACGCGTTGGCTTCGCCAACGCGTTAGAATGGCTTAAACATCGTTCGTAATTGATTCGGTGCTGACAGAGATTTCGGCAGTTTCCGGACGATGCGTTTTGATCCACAGCAGATGCATGGTCACGCCGATGGCGACGGCGGTGAGTAAGAGCGTCGGCCAGAAGCTGACGGCGAGGAGCCAGATGCTGACGCAGATTGACGCCCAAAGCACAGCGATGGTCGAAACTTTTTGACGGACCGAGATGCCGCGGCCCGATTTATAATTTGCGATGTACTTGCCGCAAAGGCGGTTCGTTAGCAGCCAGTTGTGAAATTTTTCGGAGCTTTTCGAATAGCAGTACGCGGCCAGCAGCAGAAAGACGGTCGTTGGCATAAGCGGCAGGAACATACCGAGAATGCCGAGGCCGACACATACCGTTCCGGCGAAGATTAGAATGGCCTTGCGAAAGTTCATTTTGTTTCCGAGATTATAACAAGCGCCCGCTTACAATCAGAATTGAAATACACGCACGGGAAAATTGCCGAAGCGGACGAACACATCAGCTATCGATGATAGAAACTCTTGCAATATCCAATTACAGGTCGATTCTCGACATGGTCGTTCCATTGGGAAGGCTGAACGTAATTACGGGCCCGAACGGCAGCGGCAAATCGAACCTGTACCGGGCGTTGAGGCTTTTAGCCGAAACAGCCCACGATGGGGTCGTCCCGGCACTGGCACGCGAAGGCGGCTTGCACTCGACATTTTGGGCCGGACCTGAGGATCTGTCGCGAAGAATGTTTGACGGCGAGGTCGAGGTGCAGGGATCGCCTCGCTCGAAGCCGAAAAAAATGAAAATGGGCTTCGGCGGTGAGCAGTTTAGTTATTCGATTTCGCTCGGCCTACCGGAACCGAGTTTTTCGGCATTTACCTTAGACCCTGAAATAAAGCACGAAGCGATCTGGGCCGGATCGCAGCTTAGGCCATCGACGTTATTAGTTGAGCGCAACCATTCCGTCGTGCGTGCGAGGGCCGAGCGCGACTGGATTATCGCGGCAAAAGACATAAACACATTCGACAGCGTTTTCAACCAAATCGCCGACGCTCAATCGACGCCCGAGATTTATTGGCTCCGCGAGCGGATGCGCGAATGGCGGTTTTACGACCATTTTCGAACGGACCGCGATGCCCCGGCACGCCAGCCGCAGATCGGAACACGGACGCCTGTGCTTCGGCACGACGGAGCGGATGTTGCCGCGGCAATTCAGACGATCATCGAGATCGGAAATCCCGAATTACTGAACACGATGATCGCCGAAGCGTTTGCGGGAGCGAAGGTTTCTGTCGAGGTCGGCGCGGGTGGACGGTTCGCCCTGCAATTTAGTCAGAAAGGCCTGTTGCGTCCGCTGTCTGCGGCGGAGCTTTCCGACGGAACTCTCAGATTTCTGCTTTTAACCGCCGCCCTTCTTACACCACGCCCACCGTCGATGATGGTTCTCAACGAACCTGAAACCAGTCTTCATCCCGACGTGATTCCCGCCCTCGGAAAGCTGATCATCGAAGCCGCCGCAGGCTCGCAGGTTTGGGTCGTAACTCACTCCGCAAAACTAATCGCCGCCCTGAAGAAAAGTAAAGCGTGCAGTCTGATCGAACTCGAGAAAAAACTAGGCAGCACACAGGTTTGCGGACAAAGACCACTAGAACGTCCGCCATGGCGGTGGCCGGATAAATAAACCTAGACGTTTCAGGACAACATATATACAAGCAGAATTGATGCCAGGGCGAGTTACTCGTACTATCAAAGTTCAATTTATGGCCGGCGAACTTAAGAAACCAAAACTTGTGCCGCTCGAGTTTGTCGCGGTGCACCGCGGCGAACAGATGAAACGAGCTGACGATTTTTTCGCGATGATGAACCGGCGACGGACCGTGCGTGAGTATTCGGACGCCGAGGTTCCGATCGAGTTGATCGAGAAAGCGATAGCGACCGCGGGAACCGCGCCTTCCGGAGCGAACATGCAGCCGTGGCGGTTTGTGGTTGTGAAAGATCGGGAAATCAAACGAAAGATTCGCGAGGCGGCGGAAAAAGAAGAATACGAGAGTTATCACGGGCGAATGAGCGAGAAATGGCTCCGGCGGCTCGCTGTTCTGGGGACGGACGAGCACAAGCCTTTTCTTGAGATCGCACCGTACCTGATCGTGGTTTTTCGCATCAACTCTGTCGAAGAAAACGGCGAGGCCGAGCCGACCTATTACTCGCAGGAATCTGTCGGTATCGCCGTCGGTTTGCTGATTGCGGCCCTTCACAACGCCGGCCTCGCCACACTGACGCACACACCGTCGCCGATGAAATTCCTGCAGGAAATTCTGGGCCGGCCGAAGAATGAAATCCCGTTCGTGCTGATCCCGGTCGGCTATCCGGCGGCGGACGCGATGGTTCCCGATATAACGCGCAAGCCTCTCGACAAGATAATGGAGGTTGTCTGAGATTGTGTAAGCGCAACTCAAATGGTTCTCCATTGTGACACTTCCTAATTCCGTAACAATCCCACCCTGGTCCCGGAGCTTTCTCTGAAAGAATACTCGCCGGTAAACATATGGCATTTCCAGGGCCATTTATTCATGACATCGACCCTGTTATTGGGACGATTTTGGGCGTTCATCTCTGGTGGTACGGACTGAGTTATACCCTCGGTTTCTCGAACGCCCATTTTTTCCTCAAACGCAGACGGCTCGGCCTCGATCTTTCGCAGGCCGCTGTTTACAACCTCAGCCTGCTGTTGGCCTTTGGCGTGTTGTTGGGCGGCCGCATCGTTGAGGTCGTTTTTTATGAGTGGCCGTTCTACAGCGAAAACCTCCATCTGATCCCGGCGTTTTGGCTCGGAGGAATGGCAAGCCACGGGCTTCTTATCGGCGGGCTGCTTGCCGTCTGGATTTTTTGCCGAAGCCATGACAAACCGTTTTTAGAGATCGCCGACGCCCTTGCTATTCCAGCGGCATTCATCCTCGGAGCCGGACGCATTGGCAACTTCATTGACGGCCAGATACTCGGCAGCATCACCGATGTGCCGTGGGCCGTGAAATTTCCCGATGCCGAGGGGTTTCGACATCCGGTCGTTCTTTATGACGGCATCAAGAACCTTCTGATCATTCCGGTCCTGTGGTTTGCGGCCAGACGGCGGATACCCGCCGGGTTGATAACCGGAATCTTTCTTTTCCTGTATGCGTTCCTAAGAATACCGGTCGACATTTTTCGCGAATATCCAACAAGCCTCATGGGCCTGGCAACAGGTCAGGCATTGAACCTCATGATGTCGGTAATGGGCCTCGGGCTTATCGTTTTCGTTTACCGCTTCCGTACGTCCAACGGGCTTAACGGCGAACTCGCAACGCACCGATCTGACGAAAGCGAACCCACAGGTTTTAACTGGCGGCCAGCGCTTTTCGTCGCTCTGCTTATTTTTTCGCTGACGATTCCGAGCGACTGGACACAGGACATACCGGAGCGTTACGGCGAGCGTCATGCCGGTCTTGAAAACTCTGTGATCTATCCCAGAATTTCTTTACCACCATCCGATTCATCGACGCCTTAAAAACGGCCAGGGCAATCCTCAAACCGTCTCACTTTTTATCACAAAATGAGACGGGTTAAGCGTCATATTCGCAACATTTAAGCCCGATTTCGTCTCACGCGGCCGAGGACATAGCAAAGTGAGACGATATTGGCTTTAAATGAGGCAAGGCAACAGGTTACGGCTGCAGTAACTGAATCTTGACATAATCACCGACACCGCCGCAGCGTCACGATCTTACTTTTCAAATACCAAGCCTGCTGTGCGGCCAGCAGGTGCGAGATTCACCTTCGCATACGTTGCGTAGATTGTCAAGGATTTTATGTATGCAACGACCGGAACAAAATATGCGAGGCTTTCAAGATCCAATGCGGTCGTGAGCGATTGAAACCCAAGTGCCCTTTGTCGCGGGAACTAAAACAAAATTTGCGCTAAAACTTTATCAAAGTGCCTTTATTCGGATTTGGAAGCCGTCAAATCACACAAGGGCAACCAGTTTTCGCTGGTTGATTTTCGCCAATCCCAATGCGTTTTCATCATGTTGCCGTCGTCGCTAAATTCAAAGGTGGCGCGTTGCAATTCGCCGCTATACGTCCAAACATTGTCGAGGAAACTGATTTGATAGGTCGGCGCATTGCCACCATTATCGAACATGCGTGACGTGTATTTCTGACTTTCAGCATCGTAGCCGATAACCTCCATCCCGCTGAATACCGCTTCGCCGACGTGCCCGTCCCAGCGGTTAACGAGAAAGAATCCGCCCGGCAGCCATTCGCCGACTTGCACAAATTTCATTTCGACCGTCGAACCACGTAGA
>CADEEU010000052.1 GCA_902826385.1 uncultured Acidobacteriota bacterium
AGAACACCCTGCGCGTTCACAAACGGCGTTGGGCTGCCGCCCATCGCATTCGCGCTCAGGTAAAGTGTTCCGTCACCGACCAGGACGCCGTTATTGCGGATCGCTCCCTGGAAGAGGCTTAAAGCTCCACTCGTCAGTGACGTCGATTTGGTCAGACTTCCACTGACGAAAGGTGTTCCGTCGCCGACAAGGACGCCGTTTTTGTAAATCCCCTGATACTTGTTCATCAGGTCGTTTCCATGTAGGAAACCAAAATTAGTGACTATGCCTTTACCCCAATAGATCGTCTGGCCGGCGATGACGCTGGTCTGCTGAGCAGGCAGAGAGGCCGAAAGCAGAGCCGCACCGTTAATGGTCGGGAGCGTCGTTTTCACGAGTTTAGTGATTCTGATCGCTCCATCGACGTTTAACGAGCCCGCTCCTTGTTCGAAAGTGTTATAGCCCGTCATCGGCTGGGCGGAGTACATAAGAATCGCCTTGACAAGATTCGGCGTGAGCTTCGGGTTGACCTGGATCATCAGTGCCGCGGCACCCGCAACCACGGGCGCGGACATCGATGTTCCACTGCAATACTGATAACCCTTCAAGCTCAGTCCCAAACCCGTATCTACATACTGTGTGACCTGAAGTGAAGGATAATCGGTCACCATTCTATTCTTGTAATAGATATAGCCCGTAGCAAGGTCAGTGATCGAACCACCGACAGACTGCGGGGCGATAAGCTTATTGCCAGGAGCAACCAGATCGGGCTTGATCAGATTGTCGTACTTGCGGGCACCGTTCGTAAGAGTGCGATAACCGCGCGTCGGGCCTTTCGAACTGTAGGTTGCGATCGAATCGTCTGCTCGCGAATCGGTTCCGTAAGTATTAACCGCGCCTACCGTGATCACAGACGGCTCGATTCCGGGCGAACCGATCGTGCCGTAAAGTTTGTTACCAGCTGCGTCCTTTCCGTTGTTTCCGGCCGACGCGACAACCACGATGCCGGCGTTTACCGCACGTCGGGCAGCCAGACAAAGCGGATCATTAAGATAACTGTCCCGAGCTCCGGCACTGAGACTCATGTTGGCAACGCGGATGTTATACGTCGCTTTATTTGCAATGATCCAATCGAGTGCCGCAATGGCGTTGCTTATATTTCCACGTCCATTGTCGTCGAGAACACGCAGATTCAGGAGGCTCGAGTTCGGCGAAACCCCGTTGTAGTATCCCGACGCACCGTTACTGAAGATATCGTTTCCGGCAGCAAGTCCGGCAACGTGAGTGCCGTGTCCGAATTTATCGGCCGTGGCCGTATTACCGGTGATGAACGAGCGATGATGCACCACTCGTGAGATGATCAGTGGTTTGAAGTCGGCGTGCATTCCCTCGATACCACTATCAAGGATCGCGATGCCGATTCCCGCACCGTTTACGGTTGTGCTCAGAAGCGGACGGATCTGCGAAGTACCTGTAGTCGTTTCGATATGACCGGTCGCCGCGGTTTCGCGGTCGGGCGAAATGTATGCGACATCTTCGTTAACTGCCAGCTCGCGGACCTTCGACAGCGGAAGTTCCGCCGCGACAAGACCGACGCGATTGAACGACTTATTGATCCGACCGCCTTTAATGTATAGCTCTGAATTTAGCCGCACAGCCCTTTCCTTGTTGCTGCGGACTTCACCGGCGGCCATTTCCGCGCGGAAAGCTTCGCTTACGTCGTCCGAAAGCACTTCATCAAGACCGGTTTCGGATTTGAGCGTGATAATAACTTTTTGCACTTCATCGGCTACGCGGCCATATGCCAGGTCTCCGGTCTTTTCTTCCAGGTCCGGTGCGATCTTGCTTTGACGAAACGCTTCTTGCGGCTGGTTTTGCTTTGCGGAAGCCGGCATTTCAGTGGAGGCTTCGCGGTTAGGCATCTTTTGGGCGGCGATGTCGAAAGTTAGCATTTGCCAGCAAAGGGCAAGCACTACTAATGCCGCGAATGTCTGTTTGAGGTTGTTGCCGTTCATATTCTCTAGGGGTAAGGTCACTCAGCCGCATAATGCGACTTGTCGTGCGGGCCGCCGCGACATTGGTCCGGCGTCAATTTTACGATCCTTAATCAACATTTGTGCCACCATGTTAAATAGGCTCAACAAAAGGCTTAGCGGCTTTTCTGGATTCTAGTATTCCGCGACTGGTCGTCAGGCTGAACAGTTAAATCGGTCAATATGATTGCCTTTTTTTCCAGAGGCCGAAAAGCCGGGCTTTTCGGCCCGGCTAGCACGGAGGTAGTCTATGGGCGAAGTTAGGGTGCGGGCTGCACGCAAGAAGTGTTATCACCTAGCAGGATTCTCGAATCGCCGACCAGAACTCCATCGCCGACGAGTACGCCGTCGCCGACCAAAACTCCGTCGCCGACCAGAACTCCATCGCTGACCAGAACACCCTGAAGGTTGTAAAACGGCGTCGGGCTGCTGCCCATTGCGTTCGCACTCAGGAACAGAGTTCCGTCGCCGACGAGTACGCCATTGTTTCGAATGGCTCCCTGGTACAAGCTGATTGTGCCGGACGTCAGCGTAGTTGACCGCGTCAAGGTTGCACCCGAGAAGGGCGTACCATCGCCAACGAGAACGCCGTTGCCGTACATTCCCTGCCATTTGGTCATCAGATCGTTGCCATGCAGGAAGCCGTAATTAGTGATCACGCCTTTGCCCCAGTAGGCTGTGTAACCGCCAAAGTTACTAGTTTGCGACGCTGGGAGTGAGGCGTTTAGAAGTGCTGAGCCATTGGCGGTCGGCATCGTCGGTTTGACCAATCGGGCCAATCGCACCGCGCCGTCAATGTTTAGTAGGCCGGCTCCCTGCTCGAGAGTGTTTGCGTTCTGCAAGGGCTGAGCAGAATACATCAAGATCGCTTTGACAAGATTCGGCGTCAGTTTCTGATTAGTTTGTATGAGCAAACTCGCCGTCGCGGCAACAATCGGCGCCGACATCGAAGTGCCCGACATATACATTAGCTTTTGGTCGTTCAATGTGTTTGTGCCGGTCCTCAATGACGTATAGGTTCTTGCAAGATAATTTTCCGTACCGTTGTAGTAAGACCGGGCTCCGATGATCTTGTTACCGGGAGCGACCAGATCCGGCTTGATCAGGTTGTCATACTTCCTGGCACCGTTGCTCAAGCTCCTGTAACCGCGCGTCGGTCCCCTGGAGCTGTAGGTTGCAACCGTGTCGTCACCACGATAATCGGTTCCAAAGGTGTTGGCAGCACCGACGGTTATCACCGACGGCTCGATACCCGGCGTGCCGATGGATCCATAAAGTTTGTTGCCGAGAGAATCTTTGCCATAGTTTCCGGCAGAAGCAACGACGACCACTCCCGCGTTGACGGCGCGTCTTGCTGCAATGCAAAGCGGATCATTAAGGTAACTGTCCCTTGCCGGAGTACCCACGCTGATATTCGCAACGCGAATGTTCCAGGCGCTTTTGTTTGCGACGACCCAATCGAGCGCAGCGATCAGACTGCTGGATGTTCCGGTTCCGGTGCTGTTCAAAACACGCAGGCTGAGCAGATTGGATCCGGGAGCCGGTCCTTCGTACGCTCCGCTGCTCATAGGCCAGTCGCCAGCGATCATGGTAGCGACGTGCGAGCCGTGCCCGTATGGGTCGCCCGTAATATCCTGTCCGGTAAAATCTTTGCTGTACTTAACCTTTGAAATATTATTGCCGTCACTCCACCTTAAAAGCTTATGATTTACGTCAATTCCGCTGTCGATGACCGCAATGTGTCCGACACCGCCGCTAAGCCAGGTATTGGAGTTACTGTCATTTAGGTCAGCGATGCCCGGGTTTTTCCAACCCGTAGTGAAGGCCAGATGCTGGGAAGCTTCAATTTCGCGGTCAGGCGAAACGTAGGCGACATTCTCGTCCTCGGCAAGCTCACGCACCTTTGACAACGGAAGCTCGGCGCTGGCGAGGCCGAGACTGTTGTGCTTTTTCGTCAGCCTAACTTTAAGGTCCGGCCGGTCGGCGATCAGAAGGCCTCCTCTTTGGGAGTTATTTTCAGCCTCGCGCGCAAATAGCTCTTGCCGGTCAGAATCGCTGAGCGAATCTGCCAGCATTTCGTCAATGTTAGTTTCGGACTTTAGTTGGATGATGACCTTTTCTTTCGAGTCCGACCTCTCGCCCCGTGACAAATCGTTGAGCTTTTCTTCAAGATCGGGGGCGATCTTACTGAATCGCTCGTGCTTAGCCACTTTTACCGATCGATCGAAACTCGGTTCCGGATTTTCCAACTCGATGTTGGCGTTTCTGTCTAACCGGATTTTCGACTGGGCAAAAATCTGAACCGTAAGGACGTTCATCAGCACCAAAGATAGTACGACTATCTGTGCGATGAGCTTTGATTTGACTAATGGCAAGGACATCTTCTTTTCTCAACTTTACAAAACTGTAAAAGGGCGAACTTAACTGCCGCTCGCGTAAATGCAAAGCAGATGCCATTGTTGAAAGCGTTGAATAGAAATAGGTTAGCGGGTTGGATGAAGCTTGGGTTTGACGCCGTTGGGTCAGGGTGAACGAAATTTCGGTCAGGTTGACCGAAGTAAAAATGGAGAGCTCGTATGAAAAGGCTCTCCATCCACCACAAAAATTTGTGAGTTGGAAATTCTAGATTTCCAGAATGTCGATCAGCTCCTGAACGGCTCCGGCGCTCTTCTGCAGGGCGGAGCGTTCTTCGTTGGTGAGGTTGATCTCGATTATCTGCTCGACGCCGTTTTTGCCGAGTTTGACCGGCACGCCGACGAACAAGTTGTTGACGCCGTACTCGCCTTCGAGAAAGACAGCGCAGGGGAGGATCTTTTTCTTGTCTTTGAGAATTGCCTCGGCCATCTCCACCGCACCCAGCGACGGTGCGTAATACGCCGATCCGGTTTTCAGCATACCGACAATCTCTGCTCCGCCGTTGGCGGTACGCGTGACGATCGCATCGATCGTTTCTTTTGACAGAAGCTCGGTTATCGGGATGCCTGCACAAGTTGAGTAACGCGGCAGCGGCACCATCGTGTCGCCGTGTCCGCCGAGGACGAATGCGGTTACGTTCTCAACCGACACGTTCAACGCCTCGGCCAGGAAGCAACGCATGCGTGCCGCGTCCAAAACGCCCGCCATACCCATCACGCGATTTTTCGGGAAGCCCGAACGGCGAAACGCGACCTGCGTCATTGCGTCGAGTGGATTCGATACCACAATGATAAATGCGTTGGGCGAATGTTTCGCAACTTCTTCCGTAACGGCGCCGACGATGTCCGAATTTGTCTTTAAAAGATCATCGCGGCTCATGCCGGGTTTGCGCGGCAGGCCGGCGGTGATGATTACGACGTCGGAATTCGCCGTTTCCTCGTAGGAATTTGTACCGACCAATTTCACGTCGAAACCGTCGATCGGCGCCGCCTGGGCCAGATCGAGCGATTTGCCTTGCGGCGTTCCTTCGACAATATCTACAAGCACTACGTCAGCCAATTCCTTGCTCGCAATCCAATGCGCGGCCGTCGCACCCACATTTCCGGCACCAACGACCGTAACCTTATTTCTTCCAGCCATTCTTATTCCTTCCTTTTGAAATAGTTGTGTAAAATGAAATCAGTATTCTGTCACAGATAAGATTAAACGGCAAAAACGGGCAGTTTTAGGCCGGGTTTTACTTCGTCAACCGTCAACTTATATATCAATGATCTATGTCCAAAAAGCCCGCACAAATTGTGTTCGCGTATCTTTGTCTGATTCTTCTGACAACGCCACTTGTTGCTCAGACCAATCCGGCGTCCTACTCAGGCAAACGACTGAAGCGTATCGTCATCCGCAATGCGATGGTGGTGGACGGCAGCGGCAAACCGGCGGCCGGGCCGTACGATATTGTGATCGAGAACGATCTGATCACGCAGATCGCAGGGTTCGATCCGGTTGCCGCCAAAGAGGGCCGGGCGCGGCGTCCTGAGAAAGGCGAGCTTGAGATCGACGCAACCGGCAAGTACGTGCTGCCCGGACTGATAAACCTGCACGGCCATACGCATGACGAGCGCGGCGGCAAGCCGATGCCGGTCGAATACTGCACCAAGCTTTGGCTGGCGTCCGGCATTACGACGGTGCGTGATGTCGGCGCGTCGAAAAAGACGTTGCAGTGGCGGGCGGATGGTGCGGGGAACACGCTCGCCGTTCCGCGAATTTTTGCTTACGGCGTTTTTCAAAGATCTCCTTCGCCAAAGACCGTCGACGAAGCCCGTGCCCGCGTTCGCGAATTGAAAAGCGAAGGCTACGACGGCATCAAGCTTTTCGGCATCGACCGCGACCTGATGCAGCCGATGATGGACGAGGCGAAGAAGCAGGGCCTGCGCGTCGCGCATCACACCGGTGTCGAAGAAACGAACGCCTGGGACGACATCAAGTTCGGCACCACCAGCATCGAGCACTGGTACGGCGTTCCGGACGCGGCCATCGAAAGCGGCCGTCAGAATTTTCCGTCCTCGTATAATTACAACAACGAGGTGGACCGTTTTCGCTATGCCGGCCGGCTTTGGCGCGAGGCGAATTGGGACCGCCTGATGAAAGTGCTCGACGGCATGGTCGAAGCAAACGTCGCGTGGAACCCGACGCTGGATATTTACGAAGCGTCACGCGACCTTCAGCGGGCACAAACCAATCCGGCGTTTGCCGAATATCTTCACCCGGTGCTCGAAGAATTTTTCAAACCTGACCTGGCAAACCACGGCTCGTATTTCATCGGCTGGACATCGACCGACGAGACTTTCTGGAAAGAGAATTACCGAATCTGGATGAAGGCCCTTGTCGAATTCGAACGCCGCGGCGGCCTGATCGGCGTCGGCGAAGATTCGGGCTTTATCTATCAGATGTACGGCTTCGGCCTGATCCGCGAGCTGGAGCTGCATCAGGAAGCCGGTTTTCATCCGCTGAAGGTCGTCCAGCACGCGACCGTCAACAACGCTAAGATTCTCGGTCACGAAAACTCGCTCGGCCGCGTCCGCGTCGGGTTCAAAGCCGACCTCATCGTCGTCAACGGCAACCCGCTCGAGAATTTCAAGCTGCTCTACCCAACCGGCACCGACGAAGCCCGAGACGGCAAAGTAATCCGCGGCGGCGGCATCGAATGGACCATAAAAGACGGCATCCCATTCCACGTCCCAACGCTCTCATCGGAAGTCCGCGACATCGTCAAAAAGGCCCGTGCTAAGTAGCGCACTTTTTCTCAACGTAAGTGCTGTCCCTCTTTGGGGAGAAAACTAAATCGACGAACGCCTGAAAGTGCAGCGAATGGAAGATTTAGCGATCTATCCCCAACGCGGGACGCCTTTTTTACCCGCCCTTGTCCCGGGTCAGTCCCACAATTTTCGAGGCCTCTGCGGGACACACAACACATTGTGGTCATTAGGTTTAGCGGCATTTTTAGCCAATGTCCCGCTGTTTTTGCAAAAAAACTTTTTCACCGATTTTTTGAGCCTTTATCTCCAACGCGAGACACGGAGAGTGTCTTGTTCTCCCGCAAATTTTTCCTCAATGCTCTTCAATTTTCAATGATCGCTTCGGCCAAAAACGGCCGCCCAGTAGGATAACACGCGTTGCGTTCGCGGTCAATAGTTTAATAAATGAAACACAACTAATCGTAAATTCAAGAACCTCGGTCATCTGGAACGTCGCCGACAGATGGCTCAGCCAAGGAGCTGACGGAACCACGCTTTTTGCGGTTGCCGACGTTGTCGGTACTCAAAGGCCATCGTGCCGCCCGCACGGGTCTGGCCGAGCAGGCGTCCGAGCGGGTCGTAGTTGAACGTGTAGGTTTGATTGATCGCGTCCTTGACCTCGGTGGTCTGGAACCGCTGGTTGTATTTTACCATTGCTACTTCGTAGCTGGACGTCCCAGGTGTTTCTTTTTCCAAACGTAGACAGCAAATAAAAGCATTGGAATAAATGCAAAAATCAGAGAAAGACGCACATTTGACCATAGGTAAGAGCTCGGATTTCCGGCGACCACTCGGGACGGCTGGGATGGATCGTAAACGACTTGTATCACTTCTCCCAACTGTACTGAATCGAATGTACGGGCAAAATCTCCCGCGTGTGCGATCGATAGATAATTTTGCTCACCAACTTTGTATTCGAATGTAATGTTTTGGTGGTTCTCCCGCTCCTTTTCGACGATTATCCCGGTGGTCGGTTGACCCAATCTGATAAGTCGGAGCAGTCCGTAAACGTCGGTAAGCCCAGCACCTATAACGAAGCCTACCAAAGAGAGGACCATCAAGGTAACAACAGTCTGCTTCTTGTTCATAGAAAAACGGTAACACGAAGGTCCGTTGAACCTCTCAACTAGTAACCATACAAGCTTCTGATTCCCCCTTCAATTGTTCCACCGAACCTATAAACTTCATCCATGAACCGACCTGTCGAAGCCGGTGGCGTATGCGTTCGGAAGTGAGCAGGTCCGTAGCTTTGCCCTTTACCAAGAGGGCCGGGGTACGCTTGTATAACCCAAGTTCCTTTCCGGTCACAGGGGCTACAATCAACTTGGACAGATCCAAACGGTCCGGCTCCGAAAATGGTAGTTTCAAAGTCGCCACCGTAGTCTTCCCATTTGTCAGCATTAGAATAAAACACACCTCCACCCACACCTCCGCCACCTCCAATACCCCAGCCCGAATTTCTCGATGTGTCTGCGGGCGTGCGGCCTGGACCGGCGAAAGATCCGTAGGAGGATGCGGTCCCCAGGCCGTCTGAGCCATAACCGACGAGGGTGCCCGCAGTGCCGCCACCGCCAACAACCGCCCCGCCCCAGCCCGAGCCACCCACGACAACACCGCACATATCTAGTCCCGTCGGATCAACGTGCAACAGCGGTTTATTAGACACGTATGAGTAGATATTGACGTCTCCACCACGAAAACCGATTGGATCTTCTGAAGTGAAACGGCCTAGGGCCGAATCGTAGAATCTGGCGCGATAGAAATATTGGCCGGTGAAATTGTCATATTCCCGTCCTGTGAACTGATACCTGGATGCCAGATTGCCAGTGCGATTGCCGAACGAATCGTAGTTTGCGGATGAGTTAAGATTTCCTGAACTATCAGTGAGGCCGTTAGTTGAGCCCAGGTGATCGGTCAGGAAATAGTTTACGTTGCTGCCGGTTTGCGTGCGTAGCTTGTTGTCGATGCCGGGGCCGTCGAGGTATTTCGTTAGCGTGCCGAAGTCGTCATCTGCCAACACATCGAGGCCGTCGTGGGTGTACTTGGTGCGTTCCTTGCCGTAATCGAAGTTGCGCTCGACGCGTCGGCCCAGAGCGTCGTATTTGTAGCGGACATTTTGTTTTCGCGTTGAAGCCTTGACCAGCCGGTTCTCATAATCCCACGTGTACCGCCAGAAGTTCGAGCCTTCGGACTTTTGGATCGTGTTTCCATTGGCGTCATAGTTCATTGTCGCCGTGGCGGTCGATGCCATTTGGTTGAACTTGCCCGATTGATAGCCGTATGTTGCCGACAGATGGCTCGATGTACGGTTGCCGACGTCATCGAAGGCATAGGTCTCGTTCGCTCCGGAACAGAGTGCTGTTTGCGCTCAGCAGCCTGTCCACATTTTCGCTGCGTCATCTGAGTCGCTATTTAATCATTACGATTTCGAACCTTTCACCATTGACAAGTATATACCGTGAATCCAAAGGATCTAGTCTGATCTCGTTTGATCTAATATTTGTTGAGTAGTTTTTTACGCGTCCATGCGGATGCTCAATCAATAAGTCATTACCGCCCTGTTGAATGTAAAGCAGCAATTCATTCGTATCGGCATCGAAATATTCCACTAGAAGTCTGTTCTCAAGTTCATCCCGAACCAGACAAATGCGATCGGGATTTAACCAATATGTCGCCGAACAGCCCCGCTTGTAGAAAAAGAAAATGGCGGAAATCGAAACTATTAGTCCTAGAAGAACAGTGCCGATAAGAAAGCCTTTTTTAAAACTCATAGAGCCTCCCATAAACTACCTCAGAAAAATAGAACCTAACATCCACGAGCGCCGCCCCAACACCTGACAGGTGCTGGCGGCGGAGGAGGTGTTGGTAGTGGGAAAGGAATCCCGCTTGGTCGGAATCGTGAACAAACTTGGGAACACGGACTTGTACCGAGGCCGCCGTTCGCCCCGGTTTTATTGGCAAATCGATCTTCGTCACACGCGGCTATTGGGTCACCTTTTGCATACTGGTCGAACAGTTCCCTTCCCTCATTTCCGGTTTGGTTGCCGAAAAAATCATAGCTCGCGGAAGAAGTCAGATTTCCTGAACCGTCCGCAAGGCCGTTGGTTGAGCCGAGGTGATCGGTGAGGAAATAGTTGACACTGCTGCCGGTCTGGGTGCGGAGTTTGTTGTCGATGCCGGGGCCGTTTAGGTATTTGGTCAAGGTTCCATCGTCGTTATCGACTAAAACATCCAATCCATCAAGCGTGTATTTCGTCCGTTCTTTACCGGAGTTAAGATTCCTCGGTTTTTGGCGGAGTGTCGAAGCATCAGGAGCATCAATATACTTTTTCAATAACGACATGCCATTTCCCGTCCGAAATTTGTTTAACTTCAACCACTTTGTTTTTCGGATTTCCGGGTATCCAAACGAGCGTGCGCCCTGACTCCGAATCATACAATGTTTGATTTTCAGTTACTGAAGCTTCGTACAACTCATATCTTTGATCCAACCCTTGGTAATTCGGCATTTTTGTTTCGAAGTTAAATGCGAAGATCGCTAACGCCCATAAAAATGACGAAAATATGACTCCGACGATAAAAGGTTTTATTGGCACGTCTTGCATAATTCCTCACAACTTCTCCAAATAAAAATCGAATTTCTTTGTCCTTCCTGATTAGCCAGTAAATCGCCTAGAGAATCGTCAAGGGGTGTTCCTTGCCAACCGGCATTAACAATCTCTTGGCCAAAGCCGCCAATCGTTACAACCGCTGGATTTCCCAGATGCAATCGCGTGGACATGCAATTTACGTAACAATGTCTCTGTCTACCCTTCGGATCTGCGCCGGGCCACTCTATGGAATTAGCCCTGCTGCTCAAATACAGGTGTAGAATTGTCTCCGCCGCCAATCCTCCGCCTACTATAGCGATAACAACGACCGGAATCTTTCCAGTTGGGTCTTTAAGATTAAGTGAATTATTCCGGACGTAGCCGTAAAGATTTACATCGCCGCCGCCGAAGCCGATTGGGTCTTCGGATAAGAAACGACCGAGTTTGGGATCATAAAATCTTGCCCTTGAAAATTGGAGTACCGAGAAGCCGTCATATTCGCGTCCAGTAAATTGGTAGCGAGTCGCAAGGTTGCCGGTGCGGTTGCCGAAAGAGTCATAGCTTGCGGATGAGATCACATTGCCCAACCCGTCGGCTAGGCCGTTGGTTGAACCTAAGTGGTCGGTCAGGAAGTAATTTACGCTGCTGCCGGTTTGGGCGCGGAGCTTGTTGTCGATGCCGGGGCCGTTTAGGTATTTGGTCAGCGTGCCGAAGTCGTCATCGAGCAGAACGTCGAGGCCGTCGTGGGTGTACTTGGTGCGTTCCTTGCCGTAATCGAAGTTGCGCTCGACGCGTCGGCCCAGAGCGTCGTATTTGTAGCGGACATTTTGTTTTCGCGTTGAAGCCTTGACCAGCCGGTTCTCATAATCCCACGTGTACCGCCAGAAGTTCGAGCCTTCGGACTTTTGGATCGTGTTTCCATTGGCGTCATAGTTCATTGTCGCCGTGGCCGTCGAGGCGAGTTGATTGAACTTTCCGCTCTGATAGCCGTAGGTTGCGCTAAGGTGCGAACTCGTGCGATTGCCAACATCATCGAAGCCATACGTTTCGTTCGCTCCGGATAGGGTGCTGTTAGCACTCAGAAGGCGGTCCACATTATCGTACCCGAAAATGCGCGTCTGGGTCAGGTCGGTTATCTGGTTGATCTGATTGGCCGAATTGTAGCTGTACTGACGGTCGAACAAAGTCGCGCTTGTCGTCGCGTCCTTAAGCCGCTTCAACAGATCGTTGTTGTAGTATTCGTAAGTCGTCGTCACGCCATTCGGGAATACACGGGAAGTGATCTTGTTTTCGTTGTCGTAACCGAAACTGGTTGTCGTGCTGTCGGACGAATTGATGATATTCGATAGCCGTCCCGCATCGTCAAAGTTGTAGGCCGCATACATCGCGCCTTCAAATTTCAGACGCTTTTGATTTACGGTCGGCGTCCGCTCGTATTCGTAGGCGATCACCTTGCCAAATACATCGGTCGTGTTGATGACGCGGCCCCGATTGTCATAGTTGAACGCGACAGTGCCGGCTTCATTGACCGCGGAGGTTAGACGCGAGATGTCGTCGTAGGCGTAGGTAGATTGCTGTTTGTCAACCGGATTGTCGATACCGAGGTCGTATTCGATCTTGGTCAGGCGGTTGAGGTTGTCGTGGGTGTAGTTAGTTACACGTCCGGCGTAATCGGTCCGCTTTTTGCGGTTGCCGACGTTGTCGTACTCAAAGGCCATCGTGCCGCCCGCACGGGTCTGGCCGAGCAGGCGTCCGAGCGGGTCGTAGTTGAACGTGTAGGTTTGATTGATCGCGTCCTTGACCTCGGTGGTCTGGAACCGCTGGTTGTATTTTACCATTGCTACTTCGTAGCTGGACGTCCCAGGTGTTTCTTTTTCCAAACGTAGACAGCAAATAAAAGCATTGGAATAAATGCAAAAATCAGAGAAAGACGCACATTTGACCATAGGTAAGAGCTCGGATTTCCGGCGACCACTCGGGACGGCTGGGATGGATCGTAAACGACTTGTATCACTTCTCCCAACTGTACTGAATCGAATGTACGGGCAAAATCTCCCGCGTGTGCGATCGATAGATAATTTTGCTCACCAACTTTGTATTCGAATGTAATGTTTTGGTGGTTCTCCCGCTCCTTTTCGACGATTATCCCGGTGGTCGGTTGACCCAATCTGATAAGTCGGAGCAGTCCGTAAACGTCGGTAAGCCCAGCACCTATAACGAAGCCTACCAAAGAGAGGACCATCAAGGTAACAACAGTCTGCTTCTTGTTCATAGAAAAACGGTAACACGAAGGTCCGTTGAACCTCTCAACTAGTAACCATACAAGCTTCTGATTCCCCCTTCAATTGTTCCACCGAACCTATAAACTTCATCCATGAACCGACCTGTCGAAGCCGGTGGCGTATGCGTTCGGAAGTGAGCAGGTCCGTAGCTTTGCCCTTTACCAAGAGGGCCGGGGTACGCTTGTATAACCCAAGTTCCTTTCCGGTCACAGGGGCTACAATCAACTTGGACAGATCCAAACGGTCCGGCTCCGAAAATGGTAGTTTCAAAGTCGCCACCGTAGTCTTCCCATTTGTCAGCATTAGAATAAAACACACCTCCACCCACACCTCCGCCACCTCCAATACCCCAGCCCGAATTTCTCGATGTGTCTGCGGGCGTGCGGCCTGGACCGGCGAAAGATCCGTAGGAGGATGCGGTCCCCAGGCCGTCTGAGCCATAACCGACGAGGGTGCCCGCAGTGCCGCCACCGCCAACAACCGCCCCGCCCCAGCCCGAGCCACCCACGACAACACCGCACATATCTAGTCCCGTCGGATCAACGTGCAACAGCGGTTTATTAGACACGTATGAGTAGATATTGACGTCTCCACCACGAAAACCGATTGGATCTTCTGAAGTGAAACGGCCTAGGGCCGAATCGTAGAATCTGGCGCGATAGAAATATTGGCCGGTGAAATTGTCATATTCCCGTCCTGTGAACTGATACCTGGATGCCAGATTGCCAGTGCGATTGCCGAACGAATCGTAGTTTGCGGATGAGTTAAGATTTCCTGAACTATCAGTGAGGCCGTTAGTTGAGCCCAGGTGATCGGTCAGGAAATAGTTTACGTTGCTGCCGGTTTGCGTGCGTAGCTTGTTGTCGATGCCGGGGCCGTCGAGGTATTTCGTTAGCGTGCCGAAGTCGTCATCTGCCAACACATCGAGGCCGTCGTGGGTGTACTTGGTGCGTTCCTTGC
>CADEEU010000053.1:0-984 GCA_902826385.1 uncultured Acidobacteriota bacterium
AGGCAATCCTCCTTGGGGCAGCCTTGCTACCGAGAATACTCCGGCATCAATGTGGTGTAAGCGCAATGATTGCCAGGTTCCCGATAAGCAAATAGCAGCGGCCTTTGTAATGAAAGCCCCGAAGCACGTTTCAGGTAAAGGAAAGATCTGTTTCGTGCTTCCCTATGGAATCCTGTTCAACCATGGAAATACCGCTGTAAGTTTCCAACGTGATCTATTTGCAAAACACTCCGTTGATCGGGTTCTTAATCTTGCGGATTACGTGTCCTTTCTTTTTGCGGAAGCCACTCATCCAGCGCTCATTATAAGTTATCGCGGAACACCGCCAAAGGATCTCGATCGTCATATCGATTACTGGGTGCCAAAAACTGACTGGCTTGTTACGAAAGCCGCGCTTATATCGATCGCGCCCGAGGATCGTTCGTCATTGAGACTTAGCGATGTAATGGGTGACCTGCAAAGCGAAGACGCACCACAGATTTGGAAGCGATGGTATTGGGCTACGGCTCGCGATAGACGACTTCTCGACCGACTGTCGTTGTATCCTCGCATTCGTGACCATGTCAGGCAAACCAGAGAGAAGAATTCGGAGAAACCTTGGTTGATCGCCGAAGGATGGCAGCCGCTAGGTCAGAGTGATCGAGTGGATCGGGCGGTGAATCTTCAACTGCCATCAAAGCGTTTTATAGACGCAACGTCACGCAAGTTGGACCTCCTTCTACTACCTGACGACTGTATAGACTTATCAAAGAATGAGGTTCTGGTGCGGGATAGATCCAACAAAAACACTGCTGTTTTTCGAGCGCCCCACGTGATTGTGTCGCAGGGTTTCACGCGCGTAGCCTACGCTGATTTCGATGTTTCTTTCCGGCACGCCCTTCGTGGGATCACTGGCCCGGAGGAAGACCGCGAATTATTAATGTTTCTTGCAGCCTATCTCCGATCTTCGGTCTCGAGATATTTCCTTTTTCATACGTCATCCAA